>NZ_JBMFWJ010000028.1:0-35862 GCF_049965395.1 Acidibrevibacterium sp. | reverse complement strand
CCGGCATACCCTCCCGGCGAGGAGGTCACCGCGAGCATTTCGCCAATATTGCTAGAGCAACTGCTCCCCTTGAAGGAACACGAGATCCCCGAAACCGTCGCATCGCCGATCTGAAGCGAGTCGGTGCCATCGCTCAAATTGATGCTGCCGGTCAGCGTGGAGGCCTGCGCGCCCGCCGCCAACGCCAAATAGCCCGCGACACTCGCGATCATCATTCTGGAAGCCATGCGATGCATGTGTAGTTTTCCCGTTGGTTTGCGTGGTGGCGTTGTCGTGATTGCCTGGCAGCGATCGCGATAACATTGACAAATAATTAACGTCAGCACTTTGCCGTACACGCAAGCGCGACTTCAAGCGTTAATTAAGCAAATGTCAATTTTTGAGATGAACCGCCGCCGCCTGAGCCGGCGGGGCGTTCAATCCGCCGCGGAGCCGAGCTTTTCCGCCAGACGCGAGGGTTTGCGCTGCCGCGCCGGGGCGAGCCAGTGCTGTAGGCGATCGAGATAGAGATAGACCACCGGCGTGGTATACAGGGTCAGAATCTGGCTCAAGAGCAGCCCGCCGACCATGGTGACACCCAGTGGGCGGCGGAGTTCGGCGCCGGCGCCACCTTCGAGCATCAGCGGCAAGCCGCCGAGCAAGGCCGCCATCGTCGTCATCAGAATCGGACGAAAGCGCAGGAGACAGGCCTGCCTGATCGCCTCTACCGGCGCGAGCCCCCCCTCGCGCTCGGCATGGATCGCGAAATCGACCATCATGATGCCGTTCTTCTTGACGATGCCGATCAGCAGAATGATCCCGATGATGGCGATCACCGAAAGATCGTTATGCGTCAACATCAGTGCGACCAGCGCGCCAACCCCCGCCGAGGGGAGTGTCGAGAGAATGGTCAACGGCAGGATATAGCTCTCATAGAGCACGCCGAGGATGATATAGACGGCGATCAGCGCAGCGGCGACCAGATAAGGCTGACTCGAGAGCGAGGCTTGGAATGCCTGCGCGGTGCCCTGAAAACTGCCTTGCACGGTCGCCGGCACGCCGAGTTCGGCCTCGGCAGCGGCGATCGCCTTGACGGCATCACCCAGCGCCGCCCCGGGGGCGAGGTTGAAGGAGATCGTCACCGAGGGGAACAGACTCTGGTGGCTCACCGAAAGCGGCGCGATCTTCGCGGTGTCATAATGCACGAAGGTCGAAAGCGGCACCACCTGGCCATTGCTGCCCTTGGCGTAGAGGAGATCGAGCGTGTCCGGCCTGCCCTCGAGCTGCGGCGGCACTTCAAGCACGACATAGTAGTAATTGAGCTGGGTGAAATACTGTGTCACCTCCCGCTGGCCGAAGGCGTCATAGAGAATGTCATCGATCTGTTGCGGCTCAACGCCGTACATCGCCGCCTTATCGCGGTCGATGACCAGGGTTGCGGTCGTGCCCGCCATCTGCTGATCGGTCGCGACATCGCGCAACTGTGGAATTTTTTTCAGACGAGCGAGAACCTGCGGCGCCCATCGGTAAAGCTCGCCAAGATCGGGATCCTGGAGCGTGTATTCATACATGGTGCGCGACAGTCGCCCGCCCACCCGGATATCCTGCGCCGCTTGTAGATAAAGCCGCACGCCTGGCACGGCGGCAAGCTTGGGGCGTAATTCCTCAATCACCTGTTGTGCGTTGAGTTTGCGCTCGCCCCACGGCTTAAGCATGATATAGGTGCGACTGGTACTCACCGTCTGACCACCGGCGCCGCCGCCAACGAAGGCCGCGAACGCCGCGATATTGGGGTCGCCAAGCACCACCTGATTGATCGCTTCCTGCCGGCGATACATCTCATCGAAGGACACATCCTGCGCCCCATCCGCCATGCCGATAATCAGGCCAGTATCCTGCTGCGGGAAAAATCCTTTTGGAATAATGATGTAAAGATAGCCGGTGATGGCGACGGTGACTAGGAAAGTGAGCAGCGTGAAAAACCGGAAACGAAGTGCCACCGCAAGCGTACGTTCGTAAAACGCCACCATCGCCTCGAACACGCGTTCCATCGCATTGTAAAACACGCCATGACGCGTTTCATGGCGGAGAAAACGCGAACACATCATCGGCGTCAGGGTGAGGGATACCACACCCGAAACCAACACCGCCAAGGACAAGGTGACGGCAAATTCGCGAAATAAACGGCCAATAATACCGCCCATGAACAAAAGCGGGATGAAGACGGCAACCAACGAGAGGCTGATCGAAACAATGGTAAACCCAATCTCCCCGGCGCCGACCAGAGCTGCCTCCATCGGGCGCATGCCGTCTTCGATGTGGCGGAACACATTTTCCAGCATCACAATGGCGTCATCGACGACGAAGCCAACCGCGATGGTGAGCGCCATCAGCGAGAGATTATCGAGGCTATAGCCGAGCACGTACATCGCGCCGAACGTGCAGATGATCGCAAGCGGGATAGCAACACTTGGGATGATCGTCGCCCAGAGCGTGCGGAGAAACAAAAATACTACCATCACCACCAAGGCGACGGAGAGCATCAAGGTAAATTCGACGTCTTCGACGGAGGCGCGGATGGTCTGGGTACGATCGACGAGGGTATAGAGATGGATCGAGGGTGGAAATGCCCGTTCCAAAACCGGCAGCTTGGCTTTGACGCGTTCGACGGTGTCGATGACATTGGCGCCGGGCTGCTTGAAAATCACCAAAAGGATGCCGCGCTTGCCGTTCTGCCACGCCGCCAGTTCCCGGTTCTGCGCGCCGTCGATCGCCGAGCCGATATCGCGCACCCTGACCGGCGCGCCGTTGCGATAGGTGACGATGACCTTCTGATATTCTGCCGCTTTGGTGAGCTGGTCATTATCGTAGAGGGTGAAGGAGCGTTTCGGCCCGTCGATGCTGCCCTTCGGGTTATCGACGGTGGTCTCGGTCAGCGCCGAACGCACGTCCTCAAGCGTCATGCCCATCGCCGCGAGCTTGGCGGGATCGATCTGCACTCGCACCGCCGGTTTCTGCTGCCCCGCGACCAGCACCTGCGCGACACCGGAAATCTGTGAGAGCTGCTGCGAGACCACGTTCTCGGCATAGTCATCGACCACCGTGATCGGCAGCGTATCGGATTGCATCGCCATGATTAGAATCGGCGAATCGGAAGGATTAACTTTATTGTATGTGGGGGGGCTTGGCAGATTCTTCGGCAATTGCCCGCCAGCCGCATTGATCGCCGCCTGCACATCGCCGGCGGCGCCGTCGATGTTGCGGTTGAGATCGAATTGCAAAATGATTTGAGTGTAGCCGAGTACGCTGATCGAAGTCATCTGGCTGATGCCAGGAACATTGGCGAATTGCTGCTCAAGCGGCGTTGCAACTGTCGCTGCCATGGTCTCGGGGCTGGCGCCGGGGAATTGCGCGGTGACGGCGATGGTCGGAAAATCGATATTGGGAAGGGGCGCCACCGGCAAGAACGGATAGGCGGCGATGCCGACCAAAAGCAGCGCCGCCATCAGGAGCGAAGTGCCGATCGGGCGGCGGATGAAGGGGGTCGAAATGCTCATCCCATCAACCGCCTTCGCGCCCGGCCGCACCCTCGGCGCTCGCCGCGTGCACCGCAACCGGCATGCCCTCAGCCAGCCGCGACTGCCCGTTCACCACCACCGTCTCCCCCGCACTCAACCCCTTTGTGATCACCGCGACGCCGTCCCGCTCCAGCGCCTCGGCGACCTTGCGCACCGTCGCCGTCTGATTGGGCTTGACGACGAAGACGAATAAGCCATCGGCACCGCGCTCGACGGCGACCTCCGGCACAGTGACAACATTTTTCAGAACACCGATCTCGACGCGCGCGGTAATGTATTGGCCGGGCCAGAGATGATTATCGGCATTGGCAAACTGGGCCTTGAGCTTGATCGTCCCGGTGGTGGTGTCGATCTGGTTGTCCGGGGTGAGCAGCACGCCCGATGACAGCAAGTGATGGCCATCCGAGCTATAGGCCCGCACCGGCACTGGCCCGCGCGCCAGCGCATCCATCACCCGCGGCAGATTAGTCTCCGGCAAGGTGAAAACGGCGGTAATCGGCTGGACCTGCGTCACGCTGATCAGCCCGCCGGACTGGTTCGCGGTGATCAGATTGCCCGGATCGATCATCCGCAAGCCGACACGGCCATCGACCGGCGATGTGATGTGAGCAAAGGAAAGATTGAGCGCCGCCTGCTCGATCGCCGCCTCGTCAGCCTGGATAGAGGCGCGCAGCGCGCCGACCGTCCCCTGCTGGTCATCGACATTCTGCCAGGACTGGAATTCGTGCTTGGCGAGCACTTTGTAGCGCTCGAAATCACGTTCGGCGGCAACGAGATTGGCCTCGTCGCGGGCTTTTGCCGCGCGCGCCTGATCGAGCGCCGCCTGAAACGGCCGTGGATCGATCACCGCCAGGAGATCGCCCTTTTTGACCATCTGGCCCTCGGCGACGTTGACGCTCTGCAGATAACCCGTCACCTGGGCCCGGACGGTAACCGCATAAAGCGCCTGGACATTGCCGATGCCGACCAGCTCCTCCGGCACGTCTGCCACCGCGGCTTGCGCCGTCACCACCGGCACCGCGAAAGGAGCGGGCGGCGGCGCCGCACGCGCGGCCGGCTCGCGCGCCATCATGCCGATGCCAAAGGCGAAAGCGGCGATCGACCCCGCGGCAAGGGCGGCGGCATGCCAGCGGCGAAAGCGGGGGTGGCGTACGGTCATGCGGCGGACCCCAGAGCGCAAAAGAAACAACAGCGTGCCATATCATATCTCGGCCCGCAAAATCCGACCGCCGCCAGCGATAACATCCCCGCGATCGGGGGTGGCGACGCTCAGAATTCGAGCGTCGCCGCCTGGCGCACCAGCGGCAGCCGGCGCACCGCGTCCAGAACCGGCTCCGGAACATCCTCATCAACCGAAACCAGGCAGATCGCATCGCCGCCGGCGCGGGCGCGGCCGAGATGGAAAGTCGCGATATTGATCCCGGCCTCGGCAAGCAAGGCGCCGAAGCGGCCGATGAAGCCGGGCCGGTCCTCGTTCGTGACATAAAGCATGTGCGGCGAGAAATCCGCCTCGACCTGGATGCCCTTGATTTCGACGAGCCGCGGCTTGGCGCCGGCGAACAGGGTGCCGGCGACGCTCCGCTCATGCTCATCGGTCTCGACCGTGACCCGCACCAAGGTCTGATATTCGCTCGGCCGATCGAGCACCGTCTCGGCGATATCGAGGCCGCGCTCGCGCGCCAGCACCGGCGCGTTCACCATGTTGACGCCAGCAAACATCGGCGAGAGCAGCCCCGCCAGCGCCGCCGCGGTCAGCGGCTTATGATTGAGCGCTGCCGCCTGCCCCTCATACTCGATGGTGATACGGCGCAAGACCCCTTCGCGCGCCTGCGTGAGCTGGCCGGCGAAAGCGCCGAGTTGGCGGCAAAGTTCCATATAGGGCTTGAGCCGCGGTGCATCCTCGGCCGAGACCGAGGGCATGTTGATCGCGTTGGTAACAGCCCCGGTAAGCAGGAAATCGCTCATCTGTTCTGCAACCTGCAGCGCGACATTCTCCTGCGCCTCCGTGGTCGCGGCGCCAAGATGCGGCGTGCAGACGACGTTCTCGAGAGCGAAAAGTGGATTTTCCGTCGCCGGCTCGACCGCAAACACGTCAAGCGCGGCGCCGGCGACATGGCCTGCGCGGAGCGCGTCATAAAGCGCCGCCTCGTCGATCAGGCCGCCGCGCGCGCAATTGATGATGCGCACGCCACGCTTGGTTTTGGCGAGAGCGGTGCGCGAGAGAATGTCGCGCGTCTCCTCGGTAAGCGGGGTGTGCAGCGTGATGATATCGGCGCGCGCGAGCAGATCGGCGAGCACAACCTTCTCGACCCCGAGCGCGAGCGCCCGCTCCTCGCTCAAGAAGGGATCATAGGCGATCACCTTCATCTTGAGGCCGATCGCGCGGTCGGCGACGATCGAGCCGATATTGCCGCAGCCGATCAGCCCGAGGGTTTTGGCGAACAGCTCGACGCCCATGAAGCGGTTCTTTTCCCACTTTCCCGCCTTGGTCGATTGCGTCGCCTCGGGGATCTGGCGGGCGAGCGCGAACATCAGCGCGATTGCGTGCTCGGCGGTGGTGATCGCGTTGCCATTGGGGGTGTTCATCACCACGACGCCGCGCGCCGTCGCCGCCTTGACATCAACATTGTCAACGCCAATCCCGGCGCGGCCAACCACTTTCAGATTGGTCGCGGCCTCGAGCAACTCCTTGGTGACCTTGGTCGCCGAGCGGATCGCAAGCCCGTCATAGGGCGCGATGATGGCGCGCAATTCGCTAGGCGTAAGCCCTGGGCGGAGATCGACCTCGAAACCACGGGCGCGGAAAATATCGACGGCGGCGGGCGAAAGCTTATCGCTGATCAGGATTTTCGGCATCTCGGTCACTCCGCGGCGGCGTTGGCGTATTGGGCGCTGATCGCGGCCTCGGCCCAGTCGAGCCAAGGCAGAAGCGCCGCGATGTCACTCGGTTCCACCGTCGCCCCGGCCCAGATGCGCAACCCCGGCGGTGCGTCGCGATAGCTTGCGATATCAAAAGCAACCCCTTCGACTTCGAGGAGGGTGGCGATTTTCTTCGCTGCCTCGGCCTGTGCCGCCGGCGCAAGCGCCCGGAACCACGGCGCCTTGATTGCGAGACAAATCGAGGTGCATGAGCGGGTGCGCGCATCGCGGGCGAGGAATTCCGCCCAATGGCTACCCTCGACCCAGGCGGCGACAGTGGCAAGACTGGCCTCGGCGCGGGCGATCAAGGCGGGCAGACCGCCGATCCGCTCGGCCCAACGCAACCCATCGAGCGCATCCTCGACCCCGAGCATGCTCGGGGTATTGATGGTCTCACCCTGAAACACCCCCTCGATCAGTTTTCCGCCTTTGGTGAGGCGGAAAATCTTCGGCAGCGGCCAGGGCGGCTGATAGGTCTCGAGCCGCGCGACCGCACGCGGCGAGAGCGCCAGCATGCCATGCGCGCCTTCGCCGCCGAGCACTTTCTGCCATGACCAGGTGACGACATCGAGCTTGTCCCAAGCGAGCCGCATCGCGAACGCCGCCGAGGTCGCGTCACAAATCGCGAGCCCTTCACGATCGGCGGCGATCCAATCGGCATCGGGAACGCGAACCCCCGAAGTGGTGCCGTTCCAGGTGAACACCACGTCATGGGTGGGATCAACTGCGGCGAGATCGGGCAGCTCGCCATAAGGGGCGGCCAGCACGCGGGCGTCACGAAGCTTGAGCTGCTTGACGATATCATTGGCCCAGCCTTCGGAAAAACTCTCGAAAGCAAGAACGTCGACCGGGCGGGCACCCAGCAGCGACCAGAGCGCGAGTTCCACGGCGCCGGTATCGGACGCAGGAACGATGCCGAGCCGCCAATCTTCCGGCATGCCGAGCAGCGCCCGCGAACGGGTGATGACCTCAGCCAGACGGGCCTTCGGCAATTTCGCGCGGTGGCTCCGCCCAAGCATCGCCCCTTCCAAGGCGGCGATCGAATAGCCCGGGCGCTTGGCGCAGGGGCCGGAGGAAAAATGCGGGTTGGCCGGGCGCAATGCCGGCTTGGAGGCGTGCTGTGCCATCTCTGGCTCTCCCTTGCAGAAGAGAAGCGCCCCGGTGGGGGGGCGTGACCCGGGAACGGTTTTAGTTGCGGCGCAGCAAACGAGCAAGGGGAAAAAATCGCCTGCCGGGGTTACCGCATCTGAAGCCTCAATCAATAAATTTTACAAAAATCTTCTTTTTCTGAAGAAAAAGAAGCAAAAAGACTTTTGTCCTGGTTCCTCGGAGCGACAGCGCCGTAGGCACTGCCGCAATAGAAAAAAGTTTTTGCTTATTTTTTTAAAAAAGAAACATTCTTCTTTATTGACTCGCGAAGGCGGCTTGAAACACGCCCGGGGCGGCGGCCAGCACGGCCAGCAGTGCGGGATCGAACTGGCCGGAATGGAGCCCCTCCCCCGCCGCGGAAGCCGCGTGTGCCTTTGGGGAAGGTGATTTTCCTCCAATCGGTTCTGGTGTAGTATTGCCTGATGATCTCAAGGATTCCTGGTCATGGCCACCACCGCCTCGCCGCGTGAACTCCTCGGGCGCGACGCCCGCAAGCCCGACCGATCGGGGCGGGCGCGCGCGGGCGAGCGTCTCACGACGCCGCGGCTGCAAGGGCTGATCGGCCGGCGGCTCGGCGAACTCAGCGGCCTGGCCCTCGCGCTCGCCGGTGTCACGCTGCTGGTCGCGCTCGCCTCCTATGCCCCGGACGACCCTTCGCTCGACACCGCGGCGCGGGTTGCTGTGCATAATCTCGCGGGGCCCTTCGGGGCGATCCTTGCCGATCTATTGCTGCAATTCCTCGGCCTCGCCGGGGCGCTGCCGGCGCTGGCCCTGCTCGCCTGGGCCTGGCGGCTGGCGGCGCATCGCGGTCTCGCGGTGGCGCCGCTACGGCTCGCGGCCTTGATCGTGGCGTTGCCGGTGCTGGCCGGGCTTCTCGCCGCCATCCCGCTGCCGGCTGCCTGGCCGAGCCCGGCCGGGCTCGGCGGCGCCATCGGCGGTATCGTCGCCGCGACCGCGCTCGCTGCCGGTCGCGGCCTGCTCGGCACACTCGGCGCGGTCATCGTCGTCGCGCTCGGAAGTGCTCTTGCGGCAAGCCTCGTTTTGCTCGGCTTCGGCCTCTCTTTCGAGGAATGGCGGGCAGCCGGTGGTGGCGTGGTTCGACTTGCCGGCGGCGGCGTCCGCCATGGGCGCAGCGGGGCTGGTTGGGTCGCTCGCGTGTGGCGGCAGGCCAAGGCGCGGCTTGCGCCGATTCTTGGGCGCGACCTGCTCACCCCGCCGCCGGAAAGTTTCGCCGGCGCCGCCCAAGCGGCGGCGCCGCCCACCGTCTCCGCGCCGCCCCTCGCTGAGCAAACGCAGCCGCGCGCCCGCGTCATTGCGCCGCCGCGCCGACCTGCGCCAGCGCCGCGGCAAGAAACCCTGCCGCTCCCTCAATCCGGCTGGCAATTCCCCTCGCTCAGCCTCCTCAAGCCGGCGCCGGCGCGCGCCGCCGTTGGCCCCGGCGCCGATGCGCTCGAAGCCAATGCTCGGCTTTTAGAAAGCGTGCTCGCCGATTACGGCGTCCAAGGCACGATTCGCGACATCCGGCCAGGGCCGGTGGTGACACTCTATGAGCTGGAACCGGCGCCCGGTATCCGCAGCGCCCGCGTGATCGGCCTTGCCGACGATATCGCACGCAGCCTCTCGGTGATCGCGGTGCGCATCGCGACCGTGCCCGGGCGCAATGTCATCGGCATCGAAGTGCCCAACGCCGTGCGCGAGACGGTTTATCTCAGCGAATTGCTGGCCAGCGACGCCTGGCACAAGCAGCCGGGGCGCCTTTCGCTTGCGCTCGGCAAGGATATCAGTGGCGCGCCGGTGATCGCCGATCTTGCGCGCATGCCGCATCTGCTGATCGCCGGCACCACCGGCTCGGGCAAATCGGTCGGCGTCAACGCGATGATCCTGAGCCTGCTCTATCGCCTCTCGCCCGATCAATGCCGGCTGATCATGATCGACCCCAAGATGCTCGAACTCTCGGTCTATCAGGGTATTCCACACCTGATGGCGCCGGTGGTGACGGAGCCGGCGAAGGCGGTGACGGCGCTGAAATGGACGGTGCGCGAGATGGAACGCCGCTATCGCGCCATGAGCCAGCTCGGGGTGCGCAATATCGGCGGCTATAACGAGCGGGTCGCGGAAGCGCGCGAGCGTGGCGAGGTGGTGACGCGGCGAGTGCAGACCGGGTTCGACGCCGAAACCGGCCGCGCCGTTTATGAGGATCAGCCGCTGGCGCTCGAGCCGCTGCCCTTCATCGTCGTCGTCATCGATGAGATGGCAGACCTCATGATGGTCGCCGGCAAGGAGATCGAAGCGGCGGTCCAGCGCCTTGCCCAGATGGCGCGCGCCGCCGGCATTCATGTCATCATGGCAACCCAGCGGCCCTCGGTCGATGTCATCACCGGCACCATCAAAGCCAATTTCCCGACCCGGATCAGCTTCCAGGTGATCAGCAAATTCGACAGCCGCACCATTCTCGGCGAACAGGGGGCCGAGCAGCTCCTCGGCCAGGGCGACATGCTCTACATGATGGGCGGCGGGCGCATCACCCGCACCCATGGCCCCTTCGTCACCGATCGCGAGGTCGAGGATGTCGTCGCCTTCCTCAGAAGCCAGGGCGAGCCGGCCTATCTCGAAGAAGTGACCGAAGCCGAGGAAGGGGATGCCGGCGGGAGCGGCGGCGGATTGGGCGGGCTCGGCAGCGGCGATGGCGAGATGAGCCTTTTCGACCAAGCGGTCGATCTCGTCGCGCGCGAGGGCAAGGCCTCGACCTCCTTCATCCAGCGCCATCTCCAGATCGGCTATAACCGCGCCGCCAAGCTGATCGAGCAGATGGAGAAAGAAGGCATCGTCAGCGCCGCCAACCATGTCGGCAAGCGCGAAGTGCTGGCGCGCCGGCCCGAGGAGTGAGCGCGTTACTCTTCCAGCTCGGAATCCCAGTAGAGAAAATCGACCCACGTATGATGCACCTGCTCGCGCGCGAGCGGGGCGGCGGCGTGGGCGAGTTCGCGCCGGCTCGGCCGGTAGGGGCGGCGGAGCAGATGCATCCCGGCCTCGCGCGGGGTGCGGTTGGCCTTGCCGAGATTGCAGCGCGAACAGGCGGTGACGACATTCTCCCACGTCGTCCGCCCGCCGCGCGAGCGCGGCACGACATGATCGAAGGTGAGTTCGCTCGAAGCAAATTCCTCGGCGCAGTATTGGCAGCGCCAGCGGTCACGGCAATAAATGTTGAAGCGGGTGAAGGCGGGGTAGCCGTCGAGATGGAGATAGCGTTTGAGGGCGACGACACTCGGCACCCGCATCGCGCGGCTCGGCGAGCGGATGATATCGTCATATTCGGCGACCAGATTGACCCGTTGCAAAACCAGGGCGCTGACGGCGTCTTTCCAGTGCCAGGAAGAAAGCGGAAACCGCGAGAGCGGGCGGAAATCGGCGTTCAGAACCAGCGTCTGGAGATCGTTCATCACCGCCCCGGTCGAAGCCCCAGGAACCTTCGTTTGAAGAGCGGCCGCCGCCCTTGCCACGCGAGGGCGTTCAGATTCGGCGAGAGATCCCATCCGTCTCGGGGCAAATGCCGCTCCTGCTCGGGTAGCGCGCAATCCCTGGGGGAACTTCCTCGTCCGGCCCGCCAGCACTTGTGCGCCGCGAAGTCTCGCCCCCCTTATCGCAGAGCCGGCGCGGCGCCGCAACCCCGCGGGCAGCGCCGTCATGGAACTATCATCGCACATGATCACGACCCGCTTCGCCCCCTCGCCCACCGGCCCGCTCCATCTCGGCCATGCTTACGCCGCGCTTTTTGCCGAACGCCAGGCGCGCGCGGCGGGCGGGCGATTTCTGCTCCGCATCGAGGATATCGACGAAACCCGCTGCCGGCCGGAATTCACACAGGCGATTCTCGATGACCTCGCTTGGCTCGGCCTCGTCTGGGACGAGCCTCCCCGCGTGCAATCGGCGCATTTCGACGCGTATCGCGCAGCGCTCGCGGCGCTCGCGGCGCGTGGGCTGCTTTATCCCTGTTTTTGCACCCGCGCCGACATCGCCGGCGCAAGCCGCGGCCAGACGCCGGACGGCGCGCCGCTCTATCCCGGCACCTGCCGCGCGCGCTCTGCCGAGCAACGGCAAGCACTTCTCGCCACCGGCACGCCGCACGCCTTGCGCCTCGACATGGCCGGAGCGCTCGCCGCCTGCCCCCCGCTCCACTATCACGAAGCCGGCCACGGCCGCGTCCTCTGCCATCCCGAACGCTTCGGCGACGTTGTGCTCGGGCGGAAAGAGTGCCCAGCGAGCTACCACCTCGCGGTAACCCATGATGACGCCATCCAGGGCGTGACTCTGGTGACACGCGGCGAGGATCTGCGCGCAGCGACCGATCTCCATCGCCTGTTACAGGCGCTGATGGGCTGGGACACGCCGGATTATGCCCACCACCGCCTGATCCGTGATGCTAGCGGCGTGCGACTCGCCAAATCTGCGGGCGCCGCGGGCTTGCGTACCCTCGGCCTCACACCAGCCGAAATCCGCGCGCGCCTCGGGTTCTGAGCCGCGCCCGGCTACATCTGATTGGGAAGCCAGGTGGAAATGGCGGGAAACACGATCAAGATGCAAAGCCGGACGATGTCGGTGATCACGAACGGGATGACGCCGGCGAAAATCGTCGCGATGCCGACCTCGCCGATCACGCTTTTGATCACGAACACGTTCATCCCGACAGGGGGATGAATAAGACCGAGTTCGACCGTCATGACGATGATGACGCCGAACCAGATCGGATCGAAGCCGAGCGCGGTGATCAGCGGAAACACGATCGGGATGGTGAGAATGACCATCGCCATCGCGTCCATCACGCAGCCGAGGCCGAGATACATTAGCATGATCAGCGCGAGAATGCCGTATCGCCCGATCCCGAGCCCGGCCAGCGCCGCCGTCAGATGCTGCGGGGTTTGGGTCACGGTCAGGAAATAGCCGAACAGCAGGGCTCCGATGAGGATGGTGAAGATCGCAGCACTGGTGCGCACCGCGCGCACGAGACACTGCATGAGCTGCGGCGCTGAAAGCCGGCGGCGGAAGATGGCGATGAGGAACGCCCCGCCGGCGCCCATGCTCGCCGCTTCTGTCGCGGTGAACATCCCACCATAGAGCCCGCCAACGACGAACAGGAACAAAAGACTTATCGCCCAGACCCCACGCAGCGCCGCCAGCCGTTCGGCCCAGCTGGCGCGCGGCGTGGTCGGCAAAAACCCGGGGCGAAGTGCGCCGATCAGGAAAATCGTCACCAGATACATCGCGATCGCGAGCAACCCTGGCAGGACGCCAGCGATATAAAGCTTGCCGACATCCTGCTGGGTGATCAGACTATAGACCGCAAGCACGATCGAGGGCGGCAGGATAGCGCCGAGCGTGCCACCCGCGGCGATAACACCGGCGGCAAAACTCTGCGGGTAATGAAAGCGCCGCATCTCAGGATAGGCGACGGCGGAAAACGTCGCTGCGGTCGCAACCGAGGAGCCAGAGATGGCGGCGAACCCGGCGCAGGCGGCAATCGTCGCCATGCCCAGCCCGCCCCGGCGATGGCCGAGAAAGCGATGCGCCGCCTTGAACAATTCGGTGCTCATGCCGGATTCGGAGGCAATCGCGCCCATCAGGAGAAATAAGGGGATGACCGCAAACCCGGCATCGGTCGCGGTCCGGATCGGCGATTGCGCAAGCAGCTTCAGCGCCGGCACAAACCCCGCGACGCATCCGAACCCGCCCACCCCGACCGCCCCCATCGCGATGCCAACCGGCACACGCAGCAGCATCAAGAGAAATAAAGCCACGAAACCAAGGATCGCGATCAGGCTCGGATCCATATCACCCGCTCCGAAATAAAAAATCAAATAAGACTCTTCTTTTTCTGAAGAAAAAGAAGCAAAAAGACTTCCCCCCGTTTTTCGGAGCAGCCATCTCCGCGGCGCGGGATCACAGATTGATTTGACGCGGTTTGCCGTGATCTATCGTTCCACTCCTACGACAAACCGCATCTCGCCGGCAGCCCCCGCCCACTCCGAGGAAATCGCCACTCAGAGAGAACAAAGAAGAGTCTTCTTGCTTCTTTTTCTTCAGAAAAAGAAGCCTTTTGTTTTCTATTTTTCGCCATGGTAAACAGACCCCTGAGAGACGAACGACGCCGCGGGAAGGCCGCGGCGATCGTGGGGTCGTGGTAGAGTCGTGGTACAATCGTGACGTGAGATAGGGGACCGTCCCATGGCCGCCGACTATGACGCTGCATCGAGCGCCGCCGCCATCGCCTTGGAACCGATCGTGCCCGTCATCCTTTCCGGCGGCTCGGGGACGCGGCTTTGGCCGGTTTCGCGTGAGAGCTATCCGAAGCAATATTGGCCGCTGATTTCCGCCCGCTCGCTGCTGCAAGACACGGCCCACCGCGCCACTGGCCCCGGTTTTGCGCCGCCGATCGTGGTTTGCAACCACGAGCATCGCTTCCTGATCGCCGAGCAATTGCGCAAGGAAGGTGGCGCGCCCGCGCGGATCCTGCTGGAGCCGGTCGGGCGCAACAGCGCCCCCGCGATCACCGCCGCTGCCCTGCTCGTGGCCGAGGAAAATCCAGACGCAGTGCTCTGGATGATGGCCGCTGATGCCGCGATCACCGACCTCGCGGCACTGCGGGCGGCGCTGGAACCCGCGATCGCGGCGGCGCGCGGCGGGCGGATCGTGACCTTCGGCATGAAGCCGACCGCGCCCGAGACCGGCTATGGCTATATCGAGGTCGGCGCGCCGCTCTCCGGGATCACTGGCGCCCATGATCTCGTCCGCTTCATCGAAAAGCCGGACGCCGAGACGGCGGCGCGGCTGGTCGCGTCGGGCCGGCATTTGTGGAATTCTGGCATGTTTATTTTCACCGCCGCGCGCCTGATCGCGGAGATGGCGGAACACGCCCCGGCGGTGCTGGCGGCGGTGCGCGCGGCGGTGGCCGGGCGGCGGGCGGATCTCGATTTCCTTCGTCTCGACGCCGAGGCCTTCGCGAGCGCGCCGGCGATCAGCCTCGATTATGCCGTGGCCGAACGCACCCGGTATGCGGCGGTGGTGCCGGCTGATCTCGGCTGGTCGGACGTCGGCAGTTGGAGCGCGCTGTGGGCACTGGGTGAGAAAGACGACTCCGGCAATGTCGCGGTCGGCGACGTGCTGCTCGAAGCGGCGCGCGATTGCTATGTGCGGAGCGACGGCATGCTGACTGCCGTGGTCGGCCTCGAAAACGCGGTGGTGGTGGTGACCGAGGATGCGGTGCTCGCGCTGCATCGCGATCACGCGCAGGATGTCAAAAAAGTCGTCGATCGGCTGCGCGCCGCCGGCAGAGCGGAAGCGGTCGCGCATAACCGCTGTTATCGTCCATGGGGATTTTACGAGAGCCTGATCCATGGCGACCGTTTTCAGGTCAAGCGCATCGTCGTCTCGCCAGGTCACAAACTGTCATTGCAAAAGCATTTTCACCGCGCCGAGCACTGGGTGGTGGTGAACGGCACCGCGCTGGTGACACGCGATGACGAGCAGATCCTGGTGCGTGAGAATGAGAGCATCTATCTGCCGCTCGGGACAAAGCACCGGCTGGAAAACCCTGGCCGCATCCCGCTCACTTTGATCGAGGTGCAATCCGGCGCCTATCTCGGCGAGGATGACATCGTCCGCTTCGACGACACCTACGGCCGCGCTTGAAAGGGTCAGTTGGCCGCTTTTTGAAAAAAGCGGCACCAAAAACTTTTGCCCGTTGGGGCCCTGCCATTCGGAGAAAACCGGACAAACGTCTTTTTGCTTCTTTTTCTTCAGAAAAATAAGTCTTTCCTCAGAACAGCGCCATCAAGCGGGCGTGATCGGCGAGATCGGCAGGCACGCCAGCAAACACGATGCGCCCGGATTTGAGCACCGCGACGCGATCGGATATGGCGAAGGCCTCGGCGATGTTCTGTTCGACGAGCAGCACGGCCATCCCGCGTGCGCGTTGCACAGTGCGCAGCGGGCGCAGTAATTCCTGAAAGGTTTTCGGCGCGAGCCCGATCGACGGCTCATCGAGGAGCAAAATGCGCGGGCGTGAGAGCAGAGCGCGGCCGATCGAGACCATCTGCTGCTGCCCGCCCGACAATGTGCCGGCACGGCGGCCATAAAACCCAGCGATCGCCGGCAGAACGCCGAGCACTTCCTCGATCCGTGCCTTGGCCTCGCGCCCCTCGAGCCGCGCCGACCACAAGGCAAGGGTAAAATTCTCGGCGACCGTGAGCCCGGGAAAAACACCACGCCCTTCGGGGACGAAGGCGACGCCGGCAGCGGCCATCGCTGCCGGATCGGGAGGGATCGGGCGGTCGTCGAGCCGGATTTCCCCCGCCGTCGCCCGATGAAGGCCAAACAGCACCCTGAGCAGCGTCGATTTTCCCGCCCCGTTATGGCCGATGAGCGAGAGAACCTCGCCGGCGCCGAGCGCAAGATCAACGCCCGCGAGTACCGCCCGCCCGCCATAGCCTGCGGTGATGCCGCGTGCCGCGAGCGCCGGCGTCGCGCTTGCCGCCATGCTCATGCCCGTTCGCCGAAATAGATCGCGGCGAGCTGCGGATCGGCGAGGATCGTCTCCGGTGCTCCCTCGGCGAGTTTGCGGCCCTGATCGAGAAAGACGATGCGATCAGCGAGTTCGATGACGATGTCGAGATTATGCTCGATGAGGCAGATGGTGATGCCTCGGCCGACGGCGCAACGGAGCAGCGCCGAAAACCGCGTCCGCGAGGCGGGATCGAGGCCGGAAGCGGGTTCATCAAGCAGCCAGATACGCGCCCCGGTCGCGAGGATACGGGCAAGCGAGAGAAATTTGCGCTCGGCATAGGCGAGATCGGCAGCATCGGCCTGCGCGAGCGCCGAAAGCCCGGTCGCCGCCAGCGCCTCCGCCGCCCGCGCTTGCCGCGCCGCCTTGCCGCCCGGCTGCCAGAACCAGGAGGCCGGCTCGGTTGCCGCGAGCACATTGTCCGCAACCGACATGCGCGTGAAAAGCCGGAGATCCTGAAAGCTCCGCGCGATGCCGAGGCGGGCGATCGTGTGCGGCGCGCGCCGGCCGATCGCCTGCCCCGAAAGCGTGACATGGCCGGCGTCGGGCGCGAGGTGGCCGGTGATGAGGTTGAACAAGGTCGTCTTGCCGGCGCCATTGGGGCCGACCAGGGCGGTGATGATCCCGGGCGCGAGATCGAGATCGACCCCGTCCACCGCGGCGATGCCGCCGAAGCGCCGCGTCAGGCCGCGCACCGCAAGCAGCGCGCTCATCGCCGCCCACCCGCCCGCCCGGCGAGGCCCGCGGGGCGGAAAATCATCAGCAAGGTCATCGCGAGGCCGTAAATGAGCTGCTGCACGGCGCCGATATCGGTTGGCGGCAGGCCGGGGATGAAAGTCAGCGCGGCAGGAAGGGCGAGCAGGAGCAAGGTTCCAAAGAGCGGCCCGGCGAGCGTCCCGGCGCCACCAATGATCACCATCGCCATGATCAACACCGATTGGTCGAGGGTGAAGCTTTCGACATTGACGAAGGCTTCCTGAAACGCGAACAGCGCCCCGGCGATGCCGGCAAAGGCGCCGCCGAGCAGCACCGCAAGCGTCTTGAGCAGCGGCACGTTTTTGCCGAGCGCCTCCGCGGCACTTTCCGAATCACGCAGCGCCATCAAAGCGCGGCCGAAACTGCCGCGCATCAGGCTGCGCACGACGACCATCGCAAAAACCAGAAAGCCAAGGCAGACGATGAGAAATACCAAAGGATCGGCGAGCGAAAAGCCAAAAAGCGAGGCTGGCGGAATCCCGACCAGACCGCCGAGGCCGCCGGTGATGCCGCTTGCCTCGGTGAACACCGTCGTTGCCATCATTTGCAGGCCGAGACTCGCGATGACGAAATACTCGCCCCGCACGCGCAACGCCGGCAGCGCCAGCAACGCCGAAAGCGCGCCCGCGATCGTGGCCGCAGCGAGCGCGGCAAGCAGGATATCGGGCGCGAGATCGAGCGCGACATGCGCGCCGGCATAGGCGCCTAGGCCGAAAAATACCGCGTGCGCGACACTGAAAATCCCAGCATAGCCGATCAGAATGTTGAGGCTCACGCTGAGCAGGCCGAAGATCGCGGCGAGCTGCGCGAGATTGAGCAGATAGGCGATCATCGCGCCACCGCCGCGCCGAATAGGCCGCTCGGACGCACCAGGATGAAGACGAACAGCACGACGAAACCGGCAGCCTCGCTCCATTGCGTATCGAGAAAGGCGACGACCATGGTTTCAACGATGCCAAGCAAAAGCCCGGCCAGCGCCGCGCCGCGCAAGCTGCCGATGCCGCCGACGACCGAGGCGGCCAGGCTGATCAGCATGACATGCGCGCCGACGCCCGGCGAAAGGCCGGTGGTCGCGGCGCCCAAAACCGCGCCCGGTACCGCGAGCGCCGAGCCGAGCGCGAAGGCAAGTGCCGAGAGCCGGCGTGCCGAAAGCCCGAATGCGCGCAGGAGGTCAGGATTCTCCGACAATGCCCGAAGCCCGATCCCAGTCCGCGCGCGGGCAAGAAAGCTTCCGAGCAAGGCGAAAAGCACGATCGCGACCGCGATCGCGACCCAAAACACCCGCGCGATATAGAGCCCCGGGAGAATTTCATGCGCGCGCGTCAGCGGCGTCGAAATCACGACGAAAGCGCGGCCGAAGGAAAGTTCGATCAAGCTCTGCACGACGATGACGACGCCGAAGGCGGCGACGAAAACCGTGAAGAAGGCGCCGTGATGGCGCTGGATCGGGCGATAGACGGCGCTTTCGAGAAAGAGGCCGAAACCGATCGCAACCAGGAGCGCGAACAGGCCGCCGAGCGGCCAGGCGAGGCCGAGGCGGCTTGCGAAGACGAAGGCATAGCCGGCCAAGGCATAGGTCGCGCCATGGGCAAAATGGAAAATGCGCGTTGCGCCAAAGATCAGCGCGAACCCAGCCGCGGTCAAAGCATAGAGCGCACCGGTCTCAACCCCTGAGACCAGCAATTGCACATACAGCATGCGGGATCAGCCGGTCGGCACCAATTTGCCGCCCTTGAGCGTGTTGACGACGATTTTCATCGAAATATCGCCGAGATCGTCGAACACCCCCTCGCCGCCGACCAGCGCGAAGCGGCGTGTCGCGAGCAGTGCGGCGCGCAGCGTATCCCCATTCACCGGTTTGCCGGCTTTTTCCAATTGTTGCGCAAGCAGCGCGAACAGCCGCACCGCGTTGTAGTAATTCTGATGGTAAGGGGTGGGATCGCTGCCATATTGCGCGCGCCAATCGGTGACGAAACGCTGGGTGATGGGGTCATCCAGCGTCCAGTCGGCGGCTTGCGCGGTGAGGATCAACCCCTCCGCCTCCGCGAGGTTGCGCACCGAGGGAATAGCGGCGCCGGAATAGGTCAATAATGGCTGGCCGATGCCGGCATCGCGCAATTGCTTGATGATCTGTGCCTGCTGTGCACCGTAGGAGGCGAAATAGACTGCATCTGGCGAGAGCGTGCGGATCCGTGCCGCGATCGCCGAAAATTGCTGATCGGTGGGAGCGATCGTATCGGCCGCGACGATCTCGCCGCCGGCGGCGGTGAGATCGGTTTTCAATGCCTTGTAAAGCCCGTTGCCGAAGGGATCGTTGACATAGATGAGAGCGACGCGACGAAGCTGATGCGCCAAGAGGAACGGCACCAGCACTTTGATTTCATCAGGCACCAGCGGGATCACGTTCCAATAGTAGGGCGAGAGCCCGGCGAGGTCGGGGCCGACGCCACCGCCATTGACCATCACCACCTTGGCGCGCGTGCCGATCGGCGCCGCCGCCTTGGAAACCCCGGTGAAGCCAACCAGGACATAGAGCGCGTGATCGACATTGACGAGCTTGTTCATCCCGACGGCGCCACCTTGCGGCGTGCCCTCGCTATCCTCGGGGCGTAGCACTAGCGGCCGAGACAGCATCTTGTCGGCGGTGACGTGTTTGACCGCCATCGCCGCGCCGGCGGTGAAAATCGTGCCGTATTCGGCATTCGGCCCGGCCATCGGGAACAATGTGCCGAGGACATAGGTCTCCTCGGCGCGGGCGCGGTGCTGCGCAATCAGGCTTCCCGCGAGCGGCGCGGCACTCGCGGCGAGCAGCGTGCGGCGTGTGATCCGGTTCATTTTCATGTGTTTCCCCCTGCAATGGCGGACGCCGTGGGTGGCGCCTCTTTCCCCGCCCAACAAATCGGATACTCTCTCCCCCGTCAATCAATCATCGCTCGTGACTATCACTCTGGGGGAGAAAACGCTGATGGAGCAGATCGAGATCATGGCGCGGGGCTTGCGCTTTCCGGAAGGGCCGGTCGCGCTCGCCGATGGGTCGGTGGCGCTGGTCGAGATCGCCCGCGGCACGGTGAGCCGCGTCGCGCCGGATGGCAGCATCACGGTCATCGCCGAGACCGGCGGCGGGCCGAACGGCCTCGCGGTCGGGCCGGACGGGGCCTATTACCTCTGCAATAATGGCGGCTTCGAATGGGTCGAGCGCGAGGGGCTGACCCTTCCGGTGGCGCAAGCCAAAAATTACACCGGCGGGCGCATCGAGCGCGTCGATCCCGCGAGTGGTGCGGTGACGATGCTCTATGACCGCTGCGGCGAGCGCCGCCTGCGCGGGCCGAACGACATCGTGTTCGATCGCGAAGGCGGATTTTATTTCACCGATCTCGGCAAGGTGCGGGCCGAGGACCGCGATCATGGCGGGGTCTATTACGCCCGCGCCGATGGCAGCTTCATCACCGAGATCGCTTATCCGGTGCTGACGCCGAATGGGATCGGGCTCTCACCAGATGGCAAGACCGTCTATGTCGCGGAAACCGAGACGGCGCGGCTCTGGGCGTTCGACCTCGAAGCCCCCGGGATGGCGCGCAAGGTGCGTTTCCCGTTGTCGCCGCATGGCGGGCGGCTGGTCGCGGGCCTTCCCGGCTTTCAGCGCTTCGACAGCCTCGCGGTGATGGCGTCCGGCAATGTCGCGGTCGCGACCCTCAATACCGGCTACATCACCGAAATCGCCCCCGATGGCGCGGTGGTGCGGCAGATGAAAATGCCGGAAGCCTATCCGACCAATATCTGCTTCGGCGGCGCCGATCTTCGCACCGCCTATATCACCCTCTCCGGCACCGGCCAGTTGGCCACCATGACCTGGCCGGAGCCCGGTCTCGCGCTCGCTTTCGGGCGCTAGGCGGGCTATCGGGCCGGCGCTGCGGCGCTGGCCCGGCCGCTATTCAGTTGATGGCGTTCGAGGGCGTGTGAAGCGCCGGCGCATGACGCGGAGCAAGCGGCTTGGCGTGGGGCGGCGCGACCTGTGCCGTCGGCTTGCTGGCGCTTTGCATGAGCGCGCGGAGAAAGCCGAAACCCCAATCGAGCGGCGAATTTTCGGTGACCACCTGCCACATGGCGCGCCAACGCGTCTGGCGCTCGCGGAGATCCATGGCCAGCGCCCGGGCGATCGCCTCGGCGATCGCGTCGGGATCGTTGGGATTGACGAGCAGCGCCGCGTCGAGCTGCTGCGCCGCCCCAGCAAAGCGCGAGAGAACAAGGACACCGGGATCCTCCGGGTCTTGCGCCGCGACATATTCCTTGGCGACCAGGTTCATGCCGTCACGGAGCGGGGTCACCAGCCCGACCCGGGCGGCACGCATATAGCCGGCGAGCGTAGCGCGTGGCCCGCCTTTGGTGATCAGCCGGAGCGGAGACCAATCGGGATCACCGCATTCGCTATTGATCTCGCCGGCCAGTTGCGAAAGCTCGGCGCGGAGCGCCTGATAGCTCGCGACATCCTGGCGCGAGACCGGCGCGATCTGCAGGAAGGTCACCCGCCGGTGCCAGGTCGCCTCGGTCTCCAGGAAGCGGCGATAGCCGGCAAGGCGCTGCACCAGCCCCTTGGTCGGGTCGAGCCGATCGACGCCCAGGATCAGACACTGCCCGCCGAGGCTGCGCCGCAGCCGCTCGACGGTCGGGCTGCGCGCGGCGCGGAGAGCAGCGGCGGCAAACTCCTCGGCGTCGATTTCCGCAGGGAACACCCCGAGCTGGACGCGCCGGCCGTCGATTTCGAGGCGTTCGGCGGCGATCTGGCGGGCGCCGGTGAGGGTCGTCGCGGCGGCCGCGAAATTGCGGAGATCGGCGCTGGTCTGAAAGCCGATGACATCCGCTTGCAGGAGGGCGGCGACCAATTTCCCCGCCGGCGGGGCGAGCGCGAGGATTTCGGCGCTCGGGAACGGGATATGGAGGAAGAAACCGATCGGGTTGGCAACACCACGGGCGCGCAGCAGCCCCGGCAGCGGCAGGAAATGATAGTCATGCACCCAGACCAGATCCTCATCCTGGAGCAGGGGCACGAGCGTGTCGGCGAAGCGGGCGTTGGTCGCGAAATAGGTCTCGGCGTCGCCACGGTCGAACCGCATCATCTCGGGGAGCGAGTGGAGCAGCGGCCACAGCACGCCATTGGCGAAATTGGCGTAATACCCGTCATGCTCGGCTTTGCTGAGATCGATAGTGGCGTAGGTGACGCGGCCGGCATGGCTGATCCGCGCCGGCTGCTCCGCCGCTTTCGCGGCGGTCGTCCCGCTCCAGCCGAACCATACCCCGCCCTCACGCTCGAGCAAGGGCTGCAACGCGGTCGCGAGCCCGCCTGCCTGCGCCCCTTTTTCCGGGAGCGGCACACGGTTCGAGACGACGACGAGCCTATTCATTTTTTTCCCTCTCATTGCCATGGCTCCGCTCACGCGACCCTCCCCTTGCGCGCGCCAGGCGCAGGGGGCACGACCGCAGACAGCCCACCGATGGACGGGAGGGGGAAACGCGCCCGGTCTGGGCGAGCCGGTTCCCCATCACGGCCGCGAACCCCCCGGACGGGGGCGCGGCGGGCGGGCCGGAAGGGCGCGAACGCCCCGATCAGAGACGAGAGGCCGGCATCACGCGCGGCGGCTCGACCTGAACGCCGAATGAACACTCTGTTAGCTAAGCAGCGCGGGCGCATCGGACAACCCCTGACTTCACTCTTCATGGTCTATCCAAGCCTCCGATTGCGGCGGCCTTATGGCGCGAGCGGGGCGGCAGCGCGGCAAATTGGCGGCGGTTAGCCTGAGCGCGCCGGGATCTCGGCGGCGGGATCGAGGAGGCCGGTCGGGGCGAGTAAATTCAATGTGAGGCTGGTCGGGACGGGGTTGAGGCGGGCGGCAACCTTGGCGCGCACGGCGGCCAAAGCCGCCTGCCAGGTGCCGGGGCGGGGCGGGCGCGGCGCGGCGTCGGCGAGCGGTCCCCCCTGGCGCCAGGCGAGATAGTCGGTCCAGATCAGATGGCGAGACAAGGTGCTCGCTTGCGGCGGCGACGCGACACGCGCGAGGCGGAGCACGGTGCCGCGCCCGGGGGCGTCGAGCATGGTATCGAACCCCGCCCCGGCGCTGCCCTTCCAGGCCAGCATTTCGACCCCGAGAATGCCGAGCCGGGCGCCATCCGAGCCAATCACCGCGACGAGATCGAGCGGGCCGCGCGCGCGCGCCGCGGGGTCGTCAGGTTCACCAGCGAACGCCGCGAGCAATACTTCCCGCCCGGCCAGCGCCAGTACGACGATGAGGCGGGCGCGTCGGGCAGGGAGCAGAATCGGCGTCGGCCGGCCGGCGAAATCAAGGCGGAGATGCTCGCCCGCGATGCTGGCCTGAAACGGCGTCGGCGGCGCCCCGGGATCGATCCGGAGGCCATCGCCCGAAGACGGGCCGAGCGGCGGCGGCGCGGCGGGCGACGTTGCGATCGCGGCGGCAGATCGGCCAGCAGCAAACGGGAGGGCGAGCAGGGCGCGGCGCGTCGGCGCGGTCGGGAGGACTGGCATCGCCGCAGGATGGCATGAATTTGCGCCGCGGCAACGACCCATCGCCGGCAGCGCTTGACCTTCCCGCCCGGCGAGATCATCTTCCGCGCCAACGCCAGTTTTGCAGAGGCCTGATGTCAAAAGAGGATATGATCGAATTCAGCGGGACGGTCACCGAACTCCTGCCGAACGCGATGTTTCGGGTGAAGCTCGACAATGATCACGTGATCCTCGCCCATACCAGCGGCAAGATGCGCAAGAATCGCATCCGCGTGCTGGCCGGCGATCGGGTGAACGTGGAGATGACCCCCTATGACCTCACCAAGGGGCGGATCACGTTCCGATTCAAATAATTCGCCGGCCTCTCTCGCCCGGCCGATGAACCAACCTGTCGATGGAAGCGAAACTGGCCTGATTCTGGCCTCGGAAAGTGCGCGGCGGCTGGCGCTGCTCGCCCAGATTGGCGTAACACCGGCGCGCATCGTCCCCGCCGATCTCGACGAGACGCCGCGTGACGACGAATCGCCGCGCCAACTTGCGGCGCGCCTGGCGCGCGCCAAAGCGGCGGTGGTCGCGGCGGCGTTTCCGGCTGCCTTCGTGCTCGCCGCCGACACGGTCGTCGTCGCCGGGCGGCGCATCCTCGGCAAACCCGCCAACGGCGAGGCGGCGCGGCTGACGCTTGCGCGGCTTTCGGGCCGGCGGCATCGCGTGTTCGGGGCGGTCGCGCTCCGGGCGCCGGATGGGCGCTGGGGTGAGCGCCTGGTCGAGAGCCGGGTCGCCTTCGCCCGGCTCGATGCCGCCGAGATCGCGGCTTACATCGAAAGCGGCGAGTGGCAGGGGTGCGCCGGCGGCTATGCCATTCAGGGTCGCGCCGGCGGCTTCGTGCGGTTTCTTTCGGGAAGCTACAGCAACGTCGTCGGTTTGCCGCTGTTTGAGACACGGCAATTGCTGCGCGGCCTCGGCGGGCGGCGTTTCGGGTGACGCTCAGCCTCCGCGCCGCTGCTTCACCGGGAGAAGTGCGCATCGCGCTCACCGCGGCCGGCGGCGCCTTGCGCGATTACGCCCTCTGGCGCCCTGGCGCGCCGGATGGGGTCGGCGATGTGCATGGCGGGCGGGTCATCGCGCGGGTTTCGACAATGGCGGGGGTGTTCGTCGCTCTCGCCGCCGGGGTGGAGGGGTTTTTACCCGATACCGCCGGCGGCGCCGGGCTCGAGGCCGGCGCTCTGATCGCGGTGCGGATCACGCGCGCGGCGCAAGGCGGCAAGGGGCCGCGTCTCGCGCGGCTCGACCCAGCGCCGGCCGGGCTCACCCGCGTCGGGCTCTGGCAGCCCGGCCCGAGTCCGCTTGCCGAACTCGCGCAGCGTTATCCGGACGCACCGATTGTGACCGATGACCCGGCTCTCGCCGCCGCTCTCAGGGGCGCTTTTGGGGTACGTATCACGCGGGTCGCGACGGCTTTCGATGCCGCCCTCGAGGAGCAGGTGGCAGCGCTGGCCGAGCCGGTCGTGACGCTGGCCAATGGCGTGCGGGCGCATTTTTGCCCGACACCCGCCTTGACCGCGATCGATCTCGATGCCGGCGCGGCAACCGCCGGGCGGGGCGAGAAACAAACCGTCCAAGCGGCGCTGAACCGCGCCCTGGTGCCGGCGCTGGCGCGGCAAATGCGTCTGCGCAACCTCGCGGGCGCCATTCTCGTTGATTTCGCCGGAATGAAAGCGCGCAGCCGGGCGAGCCTCGCGCCCCTGCTCGCCGCTGCCCTCGCCGAGGATCCACTGAAACCGCGCTTGCTCGGCTTCACGTCACTCGGTTTCGCTGAAATCCTCCGCCCGCGTGTCCGCCCGCCACTCCATGAGCTGTTGCGCGGCCCGCATGCCGCGGGTTTGGCCGCGCTGCGGGCGCTGCTCGCCGCGATCAACGAGGCGCCGGGGCACAGGCCGCGCCTGATCGCATCCCCGGCGGTGGCCGCGGCACTCGCGGCTGATCGCGTTGCCAGCGAGGATTTCACCCGCCGCACCGGCCACGCCCTCGCCCTCACCAGCGATCCGAGCTTGCCGCTGGAGGGCTGGCGGATAGGCTGACCGAAGCGCGGCGCCGGATTACTCGAACGCTGACACCAAGGCCGCGCTCAGCTTCGGCGGCGCGCAGGTGACACTGTCATGATGGCTGTCGCGCGCGGCATAGACGACGGTGCCGTCATTGTTGCGGATGAGTTGCACTGCCGAGTCGCCATAAATGGTGCCGGTGGCATCGGCGGAAGTCTCCGAAAGGACGCGCACCTGGCCGATCATGTCATGAACACGCGCGATCTGCGTCGCCTCTTCATAGGTGACATCGAGGCGCATGCCGTGGGTGCAGCTGTAATGCACCACTTCCTGTGGGCCCGTGCAACCGGCGACGAGCGCAAGCGAAAGCACCAGCAGCGTGGGTAAGGCATAGCTCATCGGGACTGTTCCATGATGGTGAGGGCGCGAAGCAAGCCGCGTAGGCCCGCCCATTGCTGCGCGAGATAGGAGCCGGAGGCGAGCGCTTCCGGCGCCTTCGGATCGCCGGTCGGTCCGGGCGCGCGGCTGAAATCCGCGGTCCCGAACATCATGTCCCAGAACGGGAACACCGCGCCGTAATTGCAGCTTTTCGTGCCCGCGGCGCGGATGGCATGATGGGTGCGATGGAAAATCGGTGAAATCAGCAGCCGATCGCCAAGCCAGCCGAACGACAGCCTGGTGTTGGCGTGCGAGAGGCTTTCGAGAAAACGGAGCACCAGAACCAGCACCGGAAATTGCAGCGGCGCAACCCCGATCGCAAGCGCGATCACCCCAAACCACAGCGCAGCGACGAGATCATCGAGCAGATGATTGCGATCATCCGACCAAAAGGTCATCTGCCGCTGCGCGTGATGAAGCGCATGCAGAGCGTACCACCAGCGAAAGCGATGCGACAGCCGATGACGCCAGTAATCGGCGAAATCGAGAATGAGGGCATAGAGGAGGAAAGTCACCACTGGGTGGCCATAAAGCGCCGGGAACACGCCCTCGAGCGTCGGCGCAACCACACCATGATCGGCGAGCATGCCGGAAAACGCGGCCTGGACACGAAAAAACAGAACGAAGGTGAAAAGCGGCAAAATGCCAACGCGAGCAAGAACGGTATAGAACATGTCCGTCCATTCCACGCGATGATCGGGCCAGTGTTCGATCGGATAAAACCGCTCGAGCGGGAGGCAAATCAGATACATCAGAAGAACCTGCACCGCGCCGTAGATGGCGAAAAGCGCCCATCCATAGGCAAGATCTTCCCATTGCATGAGATGAAGATGCCAAAGCAGCGGGATCGCCACGTTCTCCGCGATCCATCCCGCGACGGTGTCGAGCGGGTCGCTCACGGCTGCGTCTCACGCGCAGCGACGGCCCGCGGCAGATGATCGTGCGTGTTAAGCCAAATGCCATGCGGCGAACGCCCGACCTCGATGATTGCATATTTGCCGCTGTCGGGATCGAGCACGGCAACACTATGGGCAAAGCGCCGCGTCACCCAGAGCGTGCCATCGGGCGCGAAATCGAGATCATCCGGCCCGCCGGGAAGTGCGATCTCGCGCGCCACCACCAGGGTTTTGGCGTCGAGCACGGCGATCGTGCTATCGACGCGGTTGGTGACGTAAAGCGTTTTACCGTCGGGCGAGAGAAAGAGATTATGCGCGCCCCGCCCGGTCATGACGTGGCGCTCGATCGCGCCTGTCGCGGGATCGACGACAGCAAGGCCATTGCCGCCCATCACCGCAACCAGCACCCGCCCATTGAGCCAAAGCACCCCAGCCGGCGTATCACCGATATCGACATTCCAACGCACATCACCGCTCGCGAGCGCGATCGCCACCAGCCGGTTCGATTGCTGGAGGCTCACGAACACAGCTTTCGAATCGGGTGAGAAATTGATGTGGCTCGGGAGTGACGCGAGCGCGAGACGAAAGCGCAAATGATAGCTTTCAGCGTCATAAATATCGACACGGTTGCGCGCCAGCTCCGTCACCACCAGCGTCTTGCCGTCGGGGCTGAATTGAAGCTGATAGGGATCGGGCATCGCGACGCGCCGCACGATCTCGCCGCTGATGGGATCGCAAAAGATCAACTGATTGCCGACCGTGTCGCCGATCAGGAGAAAGCGATGATCGGGGCTAAGCGCCATGTGATGCGGCTCGCGCAGCACTGGAACGCGTCGGACTTCCTGCAATGTCGTGACATCGACGAGGCTGATCGCCGCCGCCCCGGAATCGATCACAAACGCCAGCCCCTCGGCGCGCGCGGGCGATGTCATGAGGGAAAGATGGTTAAGGAGAATAAGGGAAAAGGATAGTAAGATCGTTCTTTTTTGAAAAAAAGAACCAAAAAACTTTTGTCCCGTGGCGCCACGCAGGAGGCGATGCCACGAGAGGGCGAAGATGGAGAGGGATGATGAGTGCTTTTTGTTTTTCATTGTTTTGGCTCCGCTCTAGACGTCGAGATTGGCGACCCTCAGCGCATTGCCGACGATGAAATCGCGTCGCGGCTCGACGACATCGCCCATCAGCGTGCTGAACACCTCGGCCGCTTCCTCATCGCTGCTGATCCGCACCTGCAACAGCGTCCGCGTCGCGGGATCGAGGGTGGTTTTCCACAATTGCTCGGGATTCATCTCGCCCAGCCCCTTGAAACGCTGGATCGAAAGCCCGCGCCGCCCCTCCGCCAAAATACGCTCGAAGGCACTGTGGGGGCCAAAGACTGTGCCGCCTTCCTTTTCGAGATCGAGCCGCGCCGGCGCCGCGAAACCGCCGAAAAGACGCGCAGCGCGCGCGGCGAGCCAACGCGCCTCGGCGCTTTTGAGCGCCGTCGCATCGAGGCGATAGCGTTCGGTGACACCACGCACGGTGCGACCAAACACCAGACCGTCGCTATCGGGCGCGACCACCCAGCCGCGCTCGTTGGCAAGCGAGACCGCATCAAGACGGGCGGCAAAATCCTGCGCCCGCGCAGCATCATGGACGGCTTCAGGGGAAAGGACGCCGGCGATCGCCGCTTGTTCAAGGAACGCAACCGGCGCCGTCGCCTCAGCGAGGCGGGCCAATCGGTGACTCGCCTCGCGAAGAAACGCCGTTTCCTCCGCCAGTTCCGCATCCCTGAACACCCGGCCGTCGGCATAAGTCAGTCGCGCTTCGGCGAGCGCCTTGCCGACGAGAAACTGTTCGAGGGCCGCGTCATCCTTCAGATAGCGCTCGTCATTGCCGCGTTTCGCGCGATAGAGCGGCGGCTGGGCGATATAGAGATGGCCACGCGCGATCAGCTCCGGCATCTGGCGGAAGAAAAACGTGAGCAAAAGCGTGCGGATATGCGAACCGTCGACATCGGCGTCGGTCATGATGATGATGCGATGATAGCGCAGCCGGTTGATATCGAAGCCGCCCTGGTCGGGATCGCTGCGCCCGATGCCGGTGCCGAGCGCGGTGATCAGCGTCCCCACTTCCGCCGAGGACAGCATGCGATCGAAACGCGCGCGCTCGACATTGAGGATTTTACCTTTGAGCGGCAGGATCGCCTGATATTTGCGATCGCGCCCCTGCTTGGCCGAGCCGCCCGCGCTATCACCCTCGACGATGAAGATCTCCGCTTTCGCGGGATCGCGCTCCTGGCAATCGGCGAGCTTCCCGGGCAGCGTCGAGACGTCGAGCACGCCCTTGCGTCGGGTCAGATCGCGTGCCTTGCGCGCCGCCTCGCGCGCCGCCGCCGCGTCCATCACCTTCTGGATGATGCCGCGCGCTTCTTTCGGATGCGTCTCGAACCAATGCGCGATCGCCTCCGTGGCCACCGCTTGCACCACCGGCTGGACCTCGGAGCTGACCAGCTTGTCCTTGGTCTGGGAGGAGAATTTCGGGTCCGGCACCTTGACCGAAAGCACCGCCGTCAACCCTTCGCGCATATCCTCGCCGACCAGCGCGAGATTGTCTTTCTTGCCCATCGATTCGGCGTATTTGGTGACGACCCGAGTGAGTGCGGCGCGAAATCCAGCGAGATGGGTGCCACCATCGCGCTGGGGAATGTTGTTCGTGAAACAGAGCATGGTCTCATGGAAACTATCGTTCCAGGAGAGCGCGAATTCGACCTTGATGCCATGCGCGCCGTCATTCGCGTGATGGCTGATCGGCGGCGTGAATACCGGGGCCTTGGCGCGATCGAGCCAGGTGACGAAAGCATTAAGGCCGCCATCGTAATGAAAGCGCGTGGTTTGCGGCGGCGAATGGCGTTCGTCGTGCAATTCGATCGCGATCCCGGAATTGAGAAAGGCGAGTTCGCGCAGACGCCGCTCGAGCAGCGCGTAATCGAACTCGGTCTTGGTGAAGACCTCGGGGTCCGGCTTATAGGTGACCTCGGTCCCGGTCGGCGCATCCGACGGGCCAACTTCAGCGAGCGGCGCCTCCGCCTCGCCACGGCGAAAGCGGATGAAATATTCGCGCCCGTCACGCCAAATGCGGACCTCCATCCATTCCGAAAGCGCATTGACAACGGCGGCGCCGACGCCATGCAGCCCGCCTGAGACCTTATAGGAGTTCTGGTTGAACTTGCCGCCGGCATGGAGCCGCGTCAGCACCACCTCGGCCGCCGAGATGCCTTCCTCGGGATGGATGTCGATCGGGATGCCGCGGCCGTCATCGCGGACGGTAAGGCTGCCGTCGCCGTTCAGCGTCACCCGCACCGCATGGGCAAAGCCGGCTTGGGCCTCGTCCATGGCGTTGTCGATGATTTCGGAGGCGGTGTGATGCAGGCCGGAACCATCATCGGTATCGCCGATATACATGCCCGGGCGCTTGCGCACGGCCTCCAGCCCCCGGAGCACCGAAATCGAGGAAGCGTCATAAAGCTCGGCTTCAGGCAGGGACGCGGCGGGTTTGGTCATGCCGGCAAAATTCTCCAGAAAAATCGGATGATACGGCCGTCTTTATAGACCGGCGGGCGTATAAAACCCAGAGGCGGTTGAAAAAGGGCGGCGGCGGGCGGCCTCAGAGCGGCAGTGGCGCGGCAGCACCCCTGGCGTCGGCAGCGGGCAGGAAGCCGGGATCGGCGATCAGCCCGCCGCCGCCGCAATGCCAGCCGGTCGCAGCATCCGCGAGCGGCAAGAACGGCTCGCGATCGGTCCCGGTTAGAATAATTTGCGCCGGAAGTGCCGCCAACGCCGCGACCAGTGCTGCGCGGCGCCAGGCATCGAGATGCACCATCGGCTCGTCAAGCAACAGGATAGGCGCGAAGCCGCGCACCCGCGCGACCAGGGCGGCGTGGCCGAGGATGACGCCGATCAGCAACGCCTTCTGCTCGCCGGTGCTGGCTTGCGCTGCCGGCAGGTCGCGGGCGGCATCATGCAGAGCGAAATCGGCGCGATGGGCGCCAACCCCATTCTGCCCGCTCGCCCGATCGGCGCTGCGCCCCTCGCGCAACCGCGCGCGCAGCCACTCTTCGACCGCGAGCGCCGGCGATTGCGCGAGCCGCGCGGCGATCGGGCACAAAAGATCGGCGCGCGCCGGCGGAAAGCCCGCCGGGGTCACGCTCGCCAAGGCCTGGTTCAGCCGCCGCAGGACAGCGGCGCGCGCGGCGGTGACAGCAACCGCGTGGCGGGCGATCGCGTCCTCGATCGCAGCGAGCCAGGCGGGATCGGCGCCGTGCGTGCGCAGGAGGCGCATGCGCGCCGCGAGCGCTCGTTCATGGGCGGCGAGTTCACCGCCATGCGCCGCCTCGAGGGCGGCGACCAGCCGATCGAGAAAGCGCCGCCGGCCGCCCGCCGTCTCCTGAAACAAGCGCTCCATCGGCGGGGTGAGCCAGGCCAGGGCGACACGGGCGGCAATGTCGCCCTGGCTTTGCGGCGCCGCGCCATCGAGGCGAAAAACCCGCCGCGGCTCGGCGGTCGGGGTTTCGGGCGCCGGAACGCCGGTTGCGACGGAAAACTCGCCCTCGCTCCCGACAAAGCGCCCGGCGACCGCGAAGCCGCCCGCGCCCTCGCGGCGGGCGAGATCGGCGCGGCGCGCCCGGCGCAAACCACGCCCCGCGCCGAGCAGCGAAATCGCTTCCAGAAGATTGGTCTTGCCGCCGCCATTGGGGCCGAAAATCGCCGCGATGCGGGCCCCCGCCATCCCCTCCGGATGCCAGACGAGATGGGCATAATTGCGGAAATCACTGAGCGCGAGGCGGGTCAGCCGCAGACCGACGCCGCTGACGGGCAACATCCAGCCCTTTTCGGGCCCCGCGATATCACACCCGCATCGGCATCAGCACGTAAAGCGCGCTCGCGTCACTGGCATCGCGGACGATCGTCGGCGCGCCGCCATCGGCGAGGAGAAATTCCACCTCGCCCTCGATCTGGTCGGTGATGTCGGTGATATAACGCGCCTGAAAGCCGATTTCGAGCGGCCCGCTATCGTAATGGACGCGGGTGCCATCGAGTTCCTCGGTCGCCGTGCCGTGCTCGGGATTGGCGGCAGACAGCACCAGCAGATCGCGCGCGAGCGAGAGCTTCACCGGCCGCGTCCGCTCGAGCGAGATCGCTGCGACACGCGCGACCGCCTCGGCGAAATCCTTTTTCACGACACGCAGCACCTTGTCGTTGCCGCGCGGGATGACGCGATCATATTCGGGGAAGGTGCCATCGATCAGCTTGCTGGTCAGCATCACCGGGCCGAGGGTGAATTGAATGCGGGTATCGGAAAGGGCTACCGTCACCTGATCGCTGGTCTCCTCGATCAGCTTGCGGAGTTCCGCGACGGTCTTACGCGGCACGATGACGCCTGGCATCCCCTCGGCCCCCGCCGGCAGCGGCTCCTCGACGCGGGCGAGGCGATGGCCGTCGGTTGCGACCGCGCGCAACACCGGCGCCCCCTCGCTCTCGGTCGCGTGCAGATAAATGCCGTTCAGGTAATAGCGGGTTTCCTCGGTGCTGATCGCAAACCGCGAGCGATCGATCATCGCCCGCAAGACCCCGGCCGACAGCGCGAAACGATGCGCGAGACTGCCCGCCGTCATCGCCGGGAAATCCTCGACGGGGAGGGCATTGAGGCTGGTCGCGAAACGCCCGGCGCGGAGCTGCAGCGCGGTCTCGCCGCCGGGATGGCTGATTTCGACCTCGAGCCCGTCGGGGAGCTTACGGACGATTTCGTAAAGCGTCGCCGCCGGCGCGGTCGCGGCGCCATCCTGCAAGACCGTCGCCGCAACCTCCTGGACGACCGCGATCTCCATGTCGGTCGCGGTCAGCGAAAGCCTACCCTCGCGCGCAACGATCAGGACATTGGCGAGAATAGGCAGCGTATTGCGCTTTTCGACCACGCTCTGGACATGGGCGAGCGCCTTGAGGAGTGTCGCCCGGTCAGCCTTGAAATTCATTGTCCCCATCCCTCAAACGCCGCGACAGCAAGGCGGGCACTCGCCGCCACACTCTGCCAGAAATCCGGGTATAGCAATGGCGCGCGGGGCGCGAAAGCCGTGCCGCCCGGCCAGGGTTCGCCTTCATCGGCGGAAAATGCCATAGTGCCGCCTGGGTGGTCAGCGCCCGGAGGTCGGGCCGCGCCGCCCGCCGTCATCACAGGAACGCCGCTCATGCCAGATCCGTTGAGCACATTCGCCGAGGCCAAGCCGGCCGCCGCCGCGCCCTCGGATCCGAGGCCAGGCGCCGGTGCCGATCTCTTGTTCCTGCGCGAGGAGCAGATCCGGGTGACGCAGGAGATGCTGTTCTTCGCCTATCGCGACATCACCGCCGCGGCGGATGCGATCCTCGCCGAACTCAATCTCGGCCGCGCCCATCATCGCGCCCTGCTTTTCATCGGCCGCAACCCCGGGATCAGCGTCGGCGATCTGCTGGCGATCCTGCAAATCACCAAACAAAGTCTGGCCCGCGTGCTGACGCCGCTGATCGCCGGCGGCTATGTGCGCCAGGAAGCCGGCCATAGTGACCGCCGCCAGAGGCTCTTGTTCCTCACCGAGCAGGGCAGTGCCCTCGAGCGCAGCCTGTTTGAACGCCAGCGCGAGCGCCTGGTCGCCGCCTATCGTGAAGCCGGCAGCGCCGCGGTGGAGGGCTTCCGCCGGGTGCTGCGCGGCATCATGAACGAGACGGCGCGGAACTATATAACGCGCGGCAAAGCGGTTTCCGGGCGCAGCGCGCGGGCGGAAGCGGCGCGCGAGGATGCGGGCGCGGGCAAGCCTTGAGGGGAGGCGAGCTGGGGTGAGCGAGGATAATCACATCCTGATCGTCGATGACGATGTTCGGCTGCGCGCGCTCCTGTCACGATTCTTGAGCGAGCGCGGCTTTCGTGTCACCGTTGCCGAAACCGCCGCCGAAGCGCGCGACCGCTTGCGCTTCATGCAGCCCGATCTGATCGTGCTCGATATCATGATGCCGGGCGAGTCGGGGATCGCGTTGATCACCCGCTTGCGGAAGGAGGGGCTCACGGTTCCGGTGCTTCTCCTCACTGCCCGCGGCGCGCCGGAGGACCGTATCGCCGGCTTCGAGGCCGGCGCCGATGATTATCTGCCCAAGCCCTTCGCCCCCGATGAGCTGGTGCTCCGGATTCGCGCCATCCTTCGCCGCGCCGCGGCGCCCGCGCCGCCACCGGGGCCGGTGCCCCTCGGCAGCGCCGTTTTCGATCCCGAACGTGGCGAATTGCGCGGCCCCGACGGGATCCGGCGCCTCACTGGCGGCGAACTCGCCCTCCTCACCGCCCTCGCCCAACGTCCCGGCGCCGTCCTGTCACGGGAAGAAATCGCCGCCGCCCTCGCCATGGACGATACCAGCGAACGCGCGATCGACGTCCAGGTAACGCGGCTGCGGCGCAAGATCGAGGCCGACCCGCGTGAGCCGCGCTTTCTCCATACCGTGCGCGGCCGCGGCTATGTGCTGAAACCCGGGCCGTGACATGCGTTTCGCGACCCGGTTTCCCGGCCGTTTCCTCAAGCGCGTCCTGCCCCGTTCCCTGCTCGGGCGTAGCCTTCTCATCATTCTGTTGCCGCTCGTGCTCGTTCAGGTGGTGGCGCTGCAGATTTTTTACGGCAACCACCTCGAGCTGATCTCCCGCCGCTTCGCCGGCGCGGTAGCCGGCGAGATCGGCTTCACCCTCGATCTCCTCCGCCGCACCCCCGACCCCGCGGAGCGGCAATGGATTCTGGACGAAGCGCGCACGGAATTCGAATTCGCCATGCGCATCCACCCTGGCGCCCGGCTCACCACCAACAAGAGCCGCAACATCCCGGGGCCGATGGATGACGATCTCGCCGAAGCCTTGCGCGAAAAAATCGGCCTCCCCTTCCGCATGGACTGGACGTCCGATCCGCAATCGGTGCTGGTCGAGGTGCAGTTCTGGGATGGCGTGCTCGAGGTCGAGGCCCCGCGCAAGCGGCTTTACACCAGCACCATCTATCTTTTCGTGCTCTGGCTGGTGGGCTCGGCGATTTTGCTGTTTTCCATCGCGGCACTGTTCATGCGCAATCAGGTGCGCGCCATCCGCCGCCTCGCGCGCGCCGCGGAGGCCTTCGGCATGGGGCGCGATGTCGGGCCGATCAAGCCCGAAGGCGCCGCCGAGGTGCGCCAGGCGGCGGCGGCCTTCAACCGCATGCAAGAGCGCATCCGCCGCTTTCTCGCCCAGCGCACCGAAATGCTCGCCGGCGTCTCGCATGATCTGCGCACGCCGCTGACCCGGCTCCGCCTCGCGCTCGCCATGCTGCCGGCCGGCGCCGCCCTCGGCCAGGACATCGCCGAAATGACCACCGATGTCGAGGAAATGGATCGCATGATCGGCGGCTATCTCGCCTTCGCCCGCGGCGAAGGCACCGAGCAGGCGCAGCCGACCGATCTCGCGGCGATGCTCGAGGACATTGCCGCGAGCACCCGCCGCGCCGGCGCTGCGATCACGCTGATCACCCCGCCGACCTTGACGCTGCCACTGCGGCCCGACGCCATGCGCCGCGCGATCACCAACCTGATCGACAATGCCCGCCGCCACGCCCGCCACGTCACCGTCACCCTGAGCACCCCGAGCAGCCGCATCGCCGCCATCGCCGTCGATGACGATGGCCCCGGCATCCCACCCGAGCGGCGCGAGAGCGTCTTCCGCCCGTTCGAAAGCGGCGCCGCCGGTGGCACCGGCCTCGGCCTCACCATCGCCCGCGACATCGCCCGCGCCCATGGCGGCGATATCTCACTCGATACCAGCCCCCAAGGCGGGCTGCGGGCGCGGATTTCGCTGCCGATTTGATCAGAAAAAAAAGTTGTTCTTTTTTGAAAAAAAGAACCAAAAAACGTTTGTCCGTGGCGCAGTGCCTGCGGCACTGCCCGCGCCGAGACAACGGGAAAAAAAAGTCTTTTTACTTCACAAGAGATCCCGCGCCGCAGCACTATAGGTCGTGCGCACGGGCAGAGCG
>NZ_JBMFWJ010000027.1:0-37205 GCF_049965395.1 Acidibrevibacterium sp. | reverse complement strand
AGAGAATGGGACGTCCGCCAATTTCGACCATCGGCTTCGGTTTGGTTTCCGTCTCTTCAGCTAACCTGGTCCCGAGACCGCCCGCCAGAATGACCGCTTTCATTTTATGAGGTCTTTTCCCATTTTGATGATGACCTACGCGCTGCTCGAGACTGGTTCGCAGTTACTGACGCCCCGCCGCAACGCCCGGCTTCTAACATAGCATGCAATCGCGGCGCCAGGGCATACATCGCAAAAACCCAAAGCGGTGACGCGCTGCGGGGATGAGGCCCGCCGACCCTCCCCCTCTGGGGGAGACGCTGACAGGCGCGCTGCTTGCCGGCGGCGCGCGAGAGGGCTAGGGTCGCACGGTTTTTTTTGCTGTAAAATGACGCTCCCTTTCCACGCACGCAGGGTTTCATGAGCTTCATCGCCGACCGCCTCGGCCGCATCAGCCCGAGCCAGACCATCGCCATCTCCACCAAGGCGCGCGCGCTCAAAGCCGCCGGGCGCGACATCATCAGCCTCTCCGCCGGCGAGCCCGATTTCGACACCCCGCCCAACATCAAGGCCGCCGCCATCCGCGCGATCGAGGCGGGCGAGACGAAATATACCGATGTCGCCGGAACCCAAGCGCTCCGCGCCGCGATCGCGGCCAAATTCCGCGCCGATTCCGGGCTCGAGTACAAACCCGAGGAGATCATCGTCGGCACCGGCGGCAAGCAGGTGATCTATAACGCCATGGTCGCGACGCTAAACCCGGGCGATGAGGCGATCATCCCAACCCCGTGCTGGGTGAGCTATCCCGATATCGTAGCGCTCGCCGACGGCACGCCGGTTCCGGTGCCGTGCAGCCAGAATAGCGGCTTCAAGCTCCGCGCCGAAGACCTCGAGCAAGCGATCACGGCGCGGACCAAATGGTTTTTCCTCAACAGCCCCTGCAATCCGACCGGCGCCGCCTATTCGGCGGAGGAATTGCGGCCGATCTGCGAAGTCTTGCTGCGCCACCCGAACGTCTGGATCTTCACGGACGATATCTACGAAAAACTCGCCTATGACGGGTTCCGCCCCGCAACCATCGCCGCCGTCGAGCCGCGGCTCAAATCGCGTACGGTGACGATGAATGGCTGCTCGAAAGCCTATGCCATGACCGGCTGGCGCATCGGCTATGCCGGGGCGCCGCGCGAGTTGATCAAGGCGATGGACACGCTGCAGAGCCAATCCACCTCTAACCCCTCCTCGATCAGCCAGGCAGCGGCGCTGGAAGCGCTTTCTGGGCCGCAGGAGTCGATCGCGGCGATGGTCAAGGTCTATCAAGAGCGGCGCGATCTCGTCGTCGCCATGCTGAACGCGGCGCCAGGCATTGCCTGCCATAAGCCGGAAGGCGCGTTTTATGTTTATCCCGCGATCCATGGCTGCCTCGGCAAGAAAACCCGCACCGGCACCGCGATCGAGAGCGACGAGGTTTTCGTCACCGCCCTCCTGGAAGAAGAAGGGGTCGCGGCGGTGCATGGCGCGGCATTCCTCTATCCCGGCTATATCCGCATCAGCTACGCGACCTCGACCGAGGCACTGCGCGAGGCCTGCACGCGCATCCAGCGCTTCTGCCAGGGTCTTTCCTAACTTTGAGCCCGCCGCTCGCCGAGCGTCTGACCCGCGTGCCCACCGCCGCCACCGCGGCGATGACGGCGCGCGCGCGCGCCTTGCGTGAGGGCGGCGCCGATGTCATCGCGCTCTCGATCGGCGAGCCCGATTTCGCAACCCCGCCGCACGCGATCGCAGCGGCGGAAGCAGCGGCGCGGCGCGGCGAGACCAAATACCCGCCGCAGGACGGCACGCGGGCGCTGAAAGAGGCCATCCAGCGCAAATTCCGGCGCGATCAGGGGCTCGACTACGCGCTCGATGAGATCATGGTCGGCAATGGCGGCAAGCAGGTGATTTTCGACGCTCTGATGGCCGCCGTCGATCCCGGAGCGGAGGTCGTCATCCCGGCGCCCTATTGGGCCTCTTATGCGCTGATGGCGGAACTCGCCGGCGGGCGGGTGGTTCCGGTCTCTTGCCCGGAAAATGCCGGTTTTCATCTGCGCGCCGAGGATCTCGCGCAAGCAATCACGCCCCGCTCCCGGCTTCTGATCCTGAATTTTCCCAATAACCCGACCGGCGCTGCCTGCGGGCCGGAGGAGATGGCGGCGATCGGACGGGTGTTGCTCGATCATCCCGATGTCTGGGTGCTGGCCGACGATATTTACGAGCATTTGCTCTATGACGGGTTCCGCTATGTCACGCTCGCCGCCGCCGAACCCCGGCTCCGCGAGCGGGTGGTGACGGTCTCGGGCGTCTCCAAGACCTATGCCATGACCGGCTGGCGGATCGGGTTCTGCGCCGGGCCGCGGCCCTTGATCCGCGCCATGGTCAACATGCAGGGCCAGGCGACGGCCGGCGTCTCCAGCATCGGCCAGGCGGCGGCGGCGGCCGCCCTTGACGGGCCGCAGGATTTTCTTGCGGAACAGCTCGCGACCTATCGCCGCCGCCGCGATCTTCTCCTCGATCTGCTCAGCGCGGCGCCAGGCATCACCTGTCATAAGCCCGAGGGCGCGTTCTATCTCTATCCCAACATCGCTGGCTGTATCGGCCGCCGCAGCGCAGCCGGGCGGGAGATCGCGAACGATACCGATTTCGCCCTCGCCTTGCTCGAGGAACAGCATGTCGCGGTGGTGCAGGGGGCGGCGTTCGGCATGAGCCCTTATGTCCGCGTGAGCTATGCGACCTCGGAGGCGGCGCTGGAGACGGCGGGACAGCGCATCATCCGCTTTTGTCAGGGCTTGCGCTGATCCGGGGCGAACCCCGCGCCGAATTGCGCATCCGCCCGGCCCAGGACGACGATGCCGCCGGGATTGCCGCGCTGGCGGCGGCGGTCGCGGCGGAATTCCCGGGTGCTACGGCCGCGGCGCGTTCAATCCCGGATTTGCGCGAAGGCGGTGTTTTCATCGCCGTCGAAGGAGGGCAGGTGGTCGGGCTCGCCGCCATCGCGCCCTTTGACGCCGATGGCACGTTCGAGATCCGCGATCTTCTGGTCACTCCGGCAGTGCGCCGGCATGGGTTGGCGGCACGGCTGCTCGCGGCCGCCGAAGGGTGGGTGCCGGAGGCGCGGCGCCTGGTTTTGTGGTGCGACACCCGGGCGGATGCGGCGCAGCGATTTTTCGAAAAACACTCGTTCCTGCGCGATGGCCCGATCCGTGTCGATGCCGGCCAGACGTTGGCTTTCGGCTATGCCAAGCCGGCCGCCGGCATCGCGGCCGCCGAGCTCGACGCCGCCGCCGCGTCGTCTGCCGATCGCCGTCTCGGCGATATCCTGGCCGCCGCCGCCGCCGAGGACGAGGCGGTGCCGCTCGCCTCGCCGGCCGAGGCGCGGCGTTATTGGCGCGGGGTTTCGGCCGAGGTCGCTGGCGGCCAGAGAATTCTCATCGCCGGCTGGGTCGATGGCGTGCTCGCGGGTTCGGTGCAGCTCGATATCAACACCCCGCCTTATCAGGACCACCGCGCCGAGGTGCAGCATCTGCTGATCCTGCCGGGCTATCGCGGCGGCGGCCTCGCGCAGGCCTTGATGCGGGCGGTGGAGGCGGCGGCGCGGCGGCATGGGCGACGGCTTTTGACGTTGAACGCGATCGCCGGCAGCGCGGCGGAGGCGCTGGCGCGCCGCCTTGATTGGCGCGAAGGCGGACGTATCCCGGGATTCAGCGTCACCGCGCGGGGTGTATCCTATGATGCTTTGTTTTTCTGGAAGGAAGCATAGAGACTCTTCTTTTTCTGAAGAAAAAGAAGCAAAAAGACTTTTTCCCCGTTCCCTTGGAGCAGCGAGCCTCCTCGGAGTGGACAGTGCCGTTGGCACTGCCCAACAGAGAAAAGTTTTTTTGGTTCTTTTTTTCAAAAAAGAACGAGTCTTTCCTACGCGAAAAACCCCAAAAATGCGTCTCTTATCGCCTCCGGCGCTTCCTCGGCGAGGTAGTGGCCGCAATCGACCGGCCCGCCGCTGACTGGGCCGGCGGCAAATTCGCGCCACACCGCGAGCGGGTCATAGAGCCGCCCGACGAAATTGCGTGCCCCCCAGAGCGCGAGCAGGGGGCAGCGGATTTTCTCCCCGGCCGCGCGGCTTTCGCGATCATGCACGAGATCGATGGTGGCGGCGGCGCGGTAATCCTCGCACATGCCGGTGATCATCGCCGGATCGCGGGCGGCGGCGAGATAATCCGCCGCCGCCTCGGGGGTAAAAAACGCCGGCATCTGGTCGGCGCCGCGCGTTACATGGGCCTTGAACCAAAGCTCAGGCGCGACGTTGATCAGGGCTTCGGGAAACGGGTGCGGCTGCGCGAACCAGAACCAATGATAATAGCCGAGCGCGAAGCGCATGTCGGTGCGTTCGAAATGGGCGAGGGTCGGGATGATGTCGAGAACAGCGAGGCGGGTGACGCGATCGGGACAATCAAGCGCGAGACGATGGGCGACGCGGGCGCCGCGATCGTGGCTGCCGACCGGGAAGCGCTCATGCCCGAGCCCGGCCATCAGCTCGGCCATGTCGCGCGCCATTGCGCGTTTGGCGTAAGGCGTGTGATCGGCGCTTGCCGGCGGCTTGAAGCTGCCGCCATAGCCGCGGAGATCAGGGCAGATCACCTCGAACCGCGCCGCCAAGGCGGGGGCGATTTTCGACCACATCATATGGGTCTCGGGGTTGCCGTGCAGCAAAAGCAAGGGCGGGCCGTTGCCGCCGCGGCGAAGCCGCAGCCGCCCGCCCGAAACCTCGCGCCATTCGAGATGAAACCCGGCAAACTCCATCGCCCCCTCCCGGTTTGCGGCCCTCTCTTGCATGAGCGCCGGACTTGGCCTGAATTCGGGGCATAGTTCGCGCCAAACCGCAAGAGGAGACGCCATGCGCCCCGTCCTCACTCGTTTCGTCCTCACTCGTTTCGTCGTCGTCCCGCTCGCTCTCGCCGGCGCCGCGATTAGCCGCCCAGCCTCGGCGCAATACAGCGTCCCCGATGCGCAGATCAGCGATCCGATGGCGCAGTTCGATGCCGGGCTTGCCTTTGAATATGGCCGTGGCGTCGCGCCGGATGACGAGAAAGCGGTGGCGTGGTTCGAGAAATCCGCGGCCCAGGGCTATGCCCCGGCGGAAACCGCGCTCGGCGTCGCCTATGCCGAGGGGCGCGGGGTCGAGGCCGATGACGCGAAAGCCGCCGCCTGGTTCGCGAAAGCAGCGGCGCAGGATGACGCCAAGGGCGAATTCAATCTCGGCGTCGCTTATGCGCATGGCCGCGGCGTCGAAGCCGATGACGCGAAAGCCGCCGCCTGGTTCGCGAAAGCGGCAGCGCATGGCGACCCGCAAGCGGAGTTCAATCTCGGCCTCGCTTATGCGCGCGGCCGTGGCGAGACGCAGGATTACGGGCAAGCGCTGGCGTGGTTCCGCAAAGCCGCCGATCAGGGCGATCTCGATGCCGCCGCCGCGCTCGGCATCGCTTATGCGCGCGGCCATGGCGTCGCCGAGGACGACGCGGCCGCCTATCAATGGTACGCGATCGCGCAATCTGGCGCCGAGGAGGGGAGCGACGCCTATCTTCGCGCAACGCGGGCGCTGCAGATTCTCGCCGAGCGCCTAACCCCGGAGCAAACCCGCGAGGCGGAGGCGAAAGCCGCGGCCTGGCGCGCGCAGCATAAAGCCGCCAGCCCCTGACGCTAACGGCTCAGCCGTCGACGTGGACTTTAAGCAGGAAGGTCATCGTATTTTTCGGCATCTCCTCGCTGAACGGGGCAAAGCTGGTCGCGCGCACGGTGTCGAGCGCGAGTTTGTCGATCAGGCTGATGCCGCTCGATTTATTGACCGCGACATTGTTCATGTGCCCGTCCGGGGTGAGAGTGATCGCAACGGTGGTATCGCCGGAGAGGTTAAGCGCGCTGATCGCCGAGGTGACGTGCAGATTGTTTTGCACCCGGTTGCGGAGATCGGCGGCGTATTTTTGCAGCGCCGTGAGGTTCTGGCCGGCGGACGCGGGGGCCGACGGTGGTGGTGGCGGCTTGTTGGGCTCTTCCTTCGCGGCTTCGGTCTTCGGTTGCGGCGGCGGCGGCGCGGCTTTCTGCGCTGTCTTGACCGGATGGGGTGGCGGGGGCTGGCGCGCGGCGATCGGCGGCGGCGGCGGCACAAAGAAGGGGCTATCGGCCTGCGGCGGCGGCGGCTGGTCGGGCGCCGGCGGGGGTGGCGCGACCTCGGCTTGCGGCTCTGGCGGCGCGTTGGGCTGCGGCGGCGTCAGCGTATCGGGCGGCGGCGGGGGGTTTGCGGCGTCAGGGGGGGTGACTTCCGGCACCGCCTGCAATTCCGGGAGCGGCGCCGGCAAGGTGACGGCGTGGACCTCCATCGGATGCGGATTGTTCGGCTCGGGGGAAATTTCCACCACCCGCGCGCCTAGCCAGACGACGATCGCAAGTTCCGAGGCCGCTGCCAGCAGCAGGGCGAGCACGAACCGGCCGCGCCGGCCGCTATCGGGCAGGAACGGCAGCGAGGCGTAACTGCCCCATGGCCCGGCCTCGGGCAACTCCGGCAGCCGCGGCGCTGTCATCTGCGCGCTCACTTATTTCCCCGCCGGCGGAACCGGCTCAGACCCGCCGCCGCCCGGCTGCGTCGCAACCCCAAGGCTGGTGACGCCGGCCTTGCGCACCGCGTCCATGACATGGACGAACGCCTCGAACGGCGCCGCTTTGTCGCTCGCGATGGTGATCACGGTCTTCTCGGGATTGCCGTCATTCTTGATCATGTCGGTGAGCTGATCGAGGCTCATCGCCTGGCCCTTTACAGTGACGGAACCATCCTGCTGGACGTTCACCGTGAATTCCGGGCGCGGCAGATGGTCCGCCTGGCTCGAGGTCGGGAGCTGCAGCGTCTGCCCGGCGTCGGGGATCATCTGCAAGGTCACGATGATGAAGAACACCAGGAGGAACAGCATCACGTCGATCATCGGAATGATCTCGACGCGGCCGCGCCGTTCCTCGAAATAGCGAAGCTTTCGCGCCATCGTTTGCCGCCTTACGCCGTCTGCAACGCGGGTTTGATGACGGTTTTCTGGGTCGTCTGGCCGAGCGGGACCATCGGCGCGCCGTCGAGCCGGTTCATGATCATCGTCTTCAGCGAGTCGAGCTGATGCATGATCATGCGGATCTGGCTGTTGAGGCCATTATAGGTGAGCAAGCCGAGCATCGCGATGAAGATGCCCGAGGCCGTCGCGACCAGCGCGTCCGCGACGCCGCCGGTCACCGCCGTCGGCGCTTGGCCGGGGGTCGCCAGCACCCCGAAGGCGTGAAACATGCCGAGGATGGTGCCGAACAGGCCGAGCAGTGGCGCGAGAGTGATGATGGTGTCGAGAATCCAAAGCCGCCGGTCAAATTGCGGCGCCATCAGCAGGATCGCCTCCTCGAGGCGGTTGGCGAGGGCTTCGCCTTTGGTTTTGTCGGCGTGCCGCAATGCGGTCTCGAGCAGCACCGCTTCCGGCAGCTTGCCCGCGCTCCGGCGCAGCATCTCGAGCTCCGGCTGGGTCAAAGCGCCGGTGCGCGCGACCGCGAGCACGACGCGGGTGCCACCGATCAGGGTACGGCGGAGATACCAGAAGCGGTCGATGATCACCGCGAGTTCGACGAGCAGCAATGCCGCGAGCGCGTAGATCACGCCGTCGGAGTAGTTGGCGATGTGGATGAGATAGTCGAAATTCATGATGGTTGCCTTCGCTGCCTGCCGTGGCGAAACCGCGCCCGGGTTGCCGCGGCACCCGAACGCGGACCTGCGTTCGGGTGCTTTGTAGCCGCTCTCAAACGGCAGTTGTGTGATCGATTGGTGTCAGTTCAGTGACCGTTACATGACAACCTGGTCGCGATTGCGTAATTGCATTCTCTCAGAAGCTCAGCGCGATCTGACCATAAGCCGTCAGCGGGGCGCCGGGTAAGCCGAGGATACCGGAGGCGGCGGCGGGGCCGAAATAATCGCCGGCGGAGTCGAGATATTCATAGATGTTGAAGCGGTTATTCGTGAAGTTCAGCACGGTCAGGGATATATCAAGCGTCTTGCCAAAGCCGGCGACCGAGAAGGGCTGTTTCACGTCGATCGAGGCGTTCAGGGTCTGATAAGCGCCCATCGTCGTATTCGTGGGCGCGCCAGTGATATTGTTGAAGTAATATTGCGGACCGGTGAACTGCCACCAGAAGCTCGGCTTCACCGCGGTGCTGCCGATGAGATAGGTATAATCGACGCCGAGATTGAGCGTCGTGTCCGGAACATACGGCACATGCGAGCCGTTGAAATTCGAGCCGCCGATCACGTCATAGCTGGTATAAAGGGCATTCATGATCGCGCCGTTGAAGAACGTGTGCACCGTGGAAAACGGGTTATCGTCCATCGCGATGTTGACGCCCTTATATTCCGACGTGCCAACCGTCGTGATTTCGTTGCCGTTGACATTGAGCGCGATATTGGCGGCCTGATCCGCGAGGCGGAGATCAAAATAATTGACGTCGAGGAGGAAATTTTTCACGTAATAATCAGGATCGTTGAATTTCACTTTCGCCCCGATCTGCCAATATTGCGCGAGTTCGAGCTTGGGCTCGGTCGCGACGGTCACCGGAAAAGCCTGGAAATAGCCACCACCGCCGCCGACGGACGGGGTCTGATAGGATTCCTCGTAATTGCCGTAGAGCGCGAGCCATTTGAGCGCTTGATAATTCACGTTCACGCCCGGCTCGATGCCGGTCCAGCTCGCGTGCTGCGATCCGAACCCGCCCTGATCGGTGCCGGTCGCATTGGGGAACGCGCCATACTGGCCGGCGCCATTCGCGTATTGCAGCGTGTCGTCGACGAAGCGAATGCTCGGCGTGATGTGAAGCTGCGAGAAGGGATGAATATCGTCTTGGAGGAAGATCGCCGCATCACCGCTATAAAAATTGCCGAATCGGTAATTCCCATTGGGCGCATACTGGCTGCCATAATAAGGCGCGTCCGGGCTCCAGAAAGAATTTATGGTCTGATAGAGGCCATAGATATAATAAGCGCCGTAATCGACGGTGTTATAAGGAAGCGTGGTCGTGAACCACATCTTGTCGCCGAGCGTCCAGTTATCCGGCGTGTTCATCTCATATAACTGATTGTAATTTGGTTGGAAATTGTTGAAATCGGAATGCAAACGTTTTTCATCGCTATACCAAGTCATGTTATGGAACGTGGTGTAGTCGTCCAGATGAATATTCTGTTTCGCATAAACCGTCGCGAACTGATTTTGGTCGAATTTGGCCCAGACCTGGGGATCAAGGGCCGCGAAAAAATTCGCCTTCTCGTTGTAGAGCGGTCCCGCCGCCCCCGCGCCATTCACGCTGACACCCGCCATCGGGCTCACCGGGATGACATTGGGGCGATAGCCGCCACCCTGGGCGATGTAGCCGCCGAAAGAGACGTCACCATCACTGAAATTCTTCACGGTCTTGACGTAGAAAGCGTAATTTTCCGCAGGGCTGTCGAAGCCATTCTGCGAGGTGCGGAAATCATTGCCCTCGCCGATGCCGCCGGCGATCACCGTCGACCAGCCGCCGATATTGCCGGTGCGGATGTCGAAATTCAGGTTGACGGTGTCATAGCTGCCATAGCTCGCAACAATATCGGCGCCCGCCTTCGCGGTCGGCTGGATCGGCGTGAACTCGATCGTGCCGCCGGTGGTGTCATACCAGCGATCCTTCGCGTCACCGGGACCGTAGCCGACATCGATGTTCTGGATCATGCCAATCTGCGGCACCGAAGCCGAAGCCCAAAGACCGGTCGCGACATTGTTCATCGGCACGCCGTCGAAGGTCATCATCAGATTGTTGTTGGCGGTCTGACCGCCGAAGCCGCCCCAGCCATTGGCAAGACCATCGAGCGAAACATTGTATTTCGTCGAACCGGTGTTGCCATAACCGACGACCTGCGCGCCCGGCGCCAAGCCGATCGCCTGCGCGCCACCACCCATCGGCCCGACCGATTGCAATTGCTGCTGATCGAGAACCCGGGTGGTCTGGCCGGACTCAAAAAGCTGCTGCTGCGTCGGCGGCACCGTCGCGCCCGGCACCGGCGCCGCGCTGGTCCCGCCCCCGCCCGCCGCATTGACCGAGCCGGCATTCACCACACCGCTGACACCCCCGGCATTCTGCGCAAGCTGCGTGTCATCATCCGACACCAATGGCAACGGCGCCGGATTGCCGCCGCCATTGCTGATCGTGCCGGTAACGACCTGCGCCAATGCCGCATGGCCGGCAAGCAGCGTGGACGCCATGAGCAACAGAGAAGGCGCGCGCCGCGCCAAAGCCGGGGTCAAATGCATGATCGTCTTTCCTGGTGCGCGAAGAGGTAGGGTCGGGTTCAGCGCCAGGGATTAACGGAACGTAACCCCGCGCAACGCGCACAGAATTGTGACAATAAGTTCACAAAATCGTGTTCATACAAATGAAAGAAAAATGTCGTCATAATGAAGGCAAATAGACATAAATTTGTCATAAATAAAGTTTCGCCATCGCGCGGCAGATGATGACATATTTCTTTCAAGCATCGAGAGGGCAGGCAGCGAGCGGCCACGCCGCCGGAAAAATCCGCGAAGTCTCGGAAAACACCTGGCAACGCCGTGCCCCGCCTGATACTGACGAGACTCTCATCCTTATCCCGAAGCAAAAAAGGGGAAACATCTTGAAGCATCTTCTTTTCGGCGCGCTTTTCGCGCTCGCCGGCGTTCTCGTTCACCTCGCGCCGGCAAACGCGGCGGATATGCCCAACCATGTCGTCCGGCGCAGCATCACCATCGCCGCGCCGCCGGCGAAAGTCTGGAACATCATCCAGAATTTCGGCGATCTCACCTGGTTCAGCGCGGTGAAAACCTCGAACGCCGACAAGGGCAATGCCCCGGGCTCGGTGCGCCATCTCGACCTCGGCGGCCCGGTGCTGATCGAGCAATTGGAAAAATATAACGCTGCCAAGATGACCTATACCTACCGGATCACCGACGATCCCGGCAACGTCAAGGTCGTCCCGGTCAGCCATTACCGCTCTACCATCACCGTCAAACCCGGCAAGAACGGGGGCTCCACCGTCACCTGGGTGGGGCATTTCCAGCGCGGCTCGGCCGACGCCAATCCCCCCGCCGGCATGGACGACGCCGCCGCCATCAAAGCCGTGACCGGAATCTACGAAGGCGCGCTCGCCGATCTCAAGAAAAAGGCGGAAGCGAACTGAGGAAAGCGGTTCTTTTTTGAAAAAAAGAACCAAAAAACCTTTGTCCCGGGGGCAGTGCCTATGGCACTGCCTTCTGCTGTGAGGCCGCTTTCGCCAGATCGCTAATCCGCCGCGCCATCGCCGCAACACCATTGCCGCGATTGGTCGAAAGCGCCCCGATCAGCCCCCACGCCGTGAGAAAATCGGCGTTGGTGGCCAGAATCTCCTCGGGGGTCCGACCCGAATAAACCCGCAGCAAAAGCGCAACCAGGCCGGCAACGATCGCCGCATCCGACGCGCCGGCAAAATAGAGCCGGCCCGCCCGCATCACCGCCGCCAGCCAAACCTTGCTCTGGCAGCCCTGAACACGATGCGCGTCATCCTGCCAGGCGGCGGGAAACGGCGGCAATGTGCGGCCAAGATCGATGATGTGGTGATAGCGCTCCATCCAATCATCGAACACCGCCAACTCATCGCCGATCGCAGCGATGGCCTCGGCAGCGCTCGCTTCCTCGGGGACGAAGAAAGGGTCTTCTGGCATCGCCCGCATGTGCGAGCGATGCCGCCATCCGTCAAGCCGCCCGTGGCCTCAACGCGCCGCGAGCCCGCAAAGCGCGGCAAGACGCGGCTCTCCCATGACCAGCGCCATCAGCCCCATCGCCATGCAGGCGAATGACCACGGCAGATCGAAATTGATCCAGACCCGCGCCAAGGCGCGCAACCCGATGGTGCGCCCAAGCACCACCGCGATCGCCGAGGATGCCGCGAGCAGCGTCGCGCTCATCACCAGAGCGATGAGAAAAGCGGCGCCGAGATCATGCGTAAGACGCGCCAGCGGGTCGAGGCGAAGGCGGAAATAGACCGGCTCGCGCCAGATCAGATCAATCAGCGTCGCCAGCATCATCAAGGGTGAACCGCAATGGGTGAGCGACATCAGGAACGACCAGCGCAACGCCCGGCGCGGCGGAATGCGAGCGAGAAACCGCGGATGGCGCGGGCGCAGAGACTTGAAAAGGCCGAATCCCACCATCGCCGCGCCGATCGCCGGCATCAGCGGCGCCGGATCGCGCAGGACGAGCGCGATGAACGCCGCAACCGGCGCTAATACGACGACGATCGCGAGAAAATGGCCGAACGCATAGCGCGCGGCAACGCTAAACGGCGCCAGCGCCCGCCGCGTCTCGAGCCCGCGCGCCAGCGCCGGCAACCAACCCATCGGCGGGTTGCAGCCCTGAAACACCCCCATCGCCACCACCATCAGCCAGAGCAGGCCTGCCGGCATGTCAGGGCATCAGATCAGGCAGACGCGAAGCAGAAACTCTCGGTCGAGCAATCACCCCCTTCGAGCCGCACCTGATGGGCACGATAGCCGGCCGGGAAGGCGAGCAGGAAATCGCGATCCGCCGTCAGCCCGCCATCGCGCCCGGCCCGCGCCATGGCCATCTGGCCGGGCACGCCTCCCGGATAAAATTGATCATCCCAGGTGCTGTAGAGCGAATTGGTCCAATAAACCCGCTCGCCGTCGCGGCTGATCTCGATCATCTGCGGGCCGCCATGATAGGGCGTGCCATCGGCATAGGGGGTTCGGGCGGCAATGCCGCCGACCCGGATCGAGCCGGCGAGTTTTGGCGCGAACGGATCAGCCACGTCATATTGCCGCAATTCCCCGGTGCCCCAGCAGGCAACGTAGAGAAAGCGGTCATCGAGTGAGAGATCGATATCGGTGACCAGGGGCGGGACGGCGCCAAAGCCTTTGAGAAGCTCGGGCAATTTCGTGGGATCGGCGGGTTCTGGCGGAATAGTCGCGGTCTTGCGGGCATGAAATTGGCCACCCTCGCGCCACCACGTCCAGATCGACCCTTCAAGATTGGTGGTATCGACGACGACGCCGAGAAACCCATAATCCTTGGTCGGCTCATGCGCGGGGCGTACCTCCAACGCCATCTGATGGTTGGCGCCGAGATCGATGGTCTGCAAATGCCGGCGGCCGCGCAAATCCCAGAAATGCAGCTTATGGCCATATCGGTTGGCAAGGAGAGCCTCCGGAACGAGGCCGTTTTCGAACAAGGGCGGCAGGCCCCATTCGCTGGACACCAGGTAATCATGCGGCATGTTCCACCAGAAATCGTAATGCGCGAACTGGTCGCCGCGCTCGATCTCCCATTGCCCGCGGAGTTCGAAGCTCTCGCAATCAAGCAGGAAAATCCCCGCCGGACCCTCATCGCCGCGCGCCCCCTTGCCGCCGAGGGCGCTGATATAAATGCCTTCCGGGCCGCAATGGACGGTATGCGGCCGGGAATAGCCTGTTTTGTGAAGCAGTTCCGCGGGTTCGATCACCTTGACGATCCGCGCCGCCCGCGGCTCGGGCTTGGTGTCAATGATATAGAGCCGCGAGGAGCGGATGCCGGGGACGATCAGATAGCGGCGCTCGGTGAACGGGTGCCCGCCGGTCGGGCACAGCATGGAGCTGCAGGCATTCCAGCCGTAATGGTGCAATTCGTCGCCGATATGGGGCAACTCGACCTTGTGGACCAATTGCCGATAGGTCTTCGATCCCGGATCGAGATCGACGACACCGAGCGCATCCCCGGCGGCGCCATCGGTGCGCAAGAGCGCGACATAGCCGATGCCCTCTCGGGGCGCCGCCATTGCGAGCTTCGCCGAAGGGTAGAAGGTGGGATCGGGTCGGAAATCTCCCATGGTGCGCTGTCCTCCGATGATATTTTGGCGTTTTTTTGGGTTTTGCGGTCTCGACAGGTTCGGCGTGTCGACGCGCGGCATCTCCGGGCAAGATCGCAGCGGCGGTTCAGCGTTCCCCCCTCCCCGCCAAGAGTCAAATGGAAAATCGCCCGCGAACGCCCCGCCGCCGCCGCCCGCGCAAGCGGTCTTCCGCGTTGGCACGATCGGGCTTAGGATCGCGCCATGTCCTTCGCCCTTCCCTTGCCCGACTGGATGCCCGGCTGGGTGCCGATCGCCCTGCTGGTGCCAGCACTTCTCTATCTTCTTGCCTTCCTCTTCATGCCGTTCAGCGTTATCGGCGTGAAAACCCGCCTCGAGGCGCTGGAAGCCCGGCTCGACGAGCTGCAAGGGGAATTGCGCAGCCTGACGCTCCGGCTCCCCGAGCCGACACGCGGCCCGGGCGCCGAGGAGTTCTCGCTCTATGCCGGCCCGGCGGCGCGCCGTGAAGCAGCGCCGCCAACCGCATCACCGCCGATCCCGCCACCGCCGCTGCGCGCCGGCGACCCCAGCGTGGAGCCGCGCGGTCAGTTCGCCTCGCCCGGCCGCCCCGTCCGCGCCGAACCCCGGCTCGACTGGCCGCATTAGCCATCACCGCCGCGCAAGGAACCCTGATGCGGATCAGCGTCGTCCAGATGAATCCCGGCGATGACAAAGCCGCCAATATCGCCGCCGCCGAACGCCTGATCGCGGCGTGCGTCGCCGAGGACCGGCCCGACCTCGTGAGCCTTCCCGAGATGTGGACCTCGCTCGGCGGCTCGCGCGAGACGCGGCAGCGGAATGCGGAGCCCTTGCCCGCGCCCGGCGAGACTGGCGGTGCGGCCTATGAGGCGCTCCGCGCCCTCGCCCGCCGCCATCATATCTTCGTCCATGGCGGCTCGCTGGCCGAAGCCGCCGAGGGGAGGCTTTTCAACACCACCGTCGTTTTCGACCGCGACGGGCGCGAAATCGCCCGCTACCGCAAGCGCCATCTTTTCGATATCCAGACCCCGGACGGCACCGGCTATCGCGAAAGCGCGACCTACGGCCACGGGACAGATATCGTCACCACCGGCCTCGGCCCGCTCACCGCCGGGCTCTCGATCTGCTATGATATCCGCTTTCCCGAGCACTATCTCGCGTTGCGCCGCGCCGGCGCCGATATCATTTTCGTCCCCTCGGCCTTCACCCTGCAAACCGGCAAGGATCATTGGGAGGTCTTGCTCCGCGCCCGCGCGATCGAAACCCAGTGCTGGATCGTCGCCGCCGCGACCTGCGGCCGCCATGAGGAACGCGGCGAGGCGCGCTTCACCTATGGCCATTCCCTGATCGCCGACCCTTGGGGGCAGGTGGTGGCGATGGCGCCGGACGGGGAAGGCTTCGCGACCGCCCGCATCGATCCCGCGCGAACCGAGCGGATCCGGCGCGATATGCCCGTGCTCTCGCATCGGCGCCCCGGGTGAGCATGCCGCGCATCGCCTTTCTCGCCTCGCCCGCGCGGCTGGCGCAGGAAAGCCGTGTCCGCCTCGCCGCCCGCTATGGCGATTGTCCGACGGCCGAGGCGGATTTCGTCGTCTCTCTCGGCGGCGACGGCTTCATGCTCGAAACCCTGCACCATCTGATCAGCCATCCGCGCCCGGTCTATGGCATGAATTGTGGCTCGGTCGGGTTTTTGATGAACGCCTATGCCGAGGACGATCTCCCCGCCCGCCTCGCCCGCGCTCAAGCCGCCATCCTCTACCCGCTGCGCATGCACGCGGTCACCATGACCGGCGCGACCGAGGAGGCCCTGGCCTTCAACGAGGTTTCCCTGCTGCGTCAGCTCCGCCAAGCCGCGAAAATCCGCATTTCGATCGACGGGCGCGAACGGCTCGCGGAACTGATCTGCGACGGCGTGCTGATCTCCACCCCAGCCGGCTCGACCGCCTATAACCTCTCCGCCCATGGCCCGATCGTGCCGCTTTCGGCCAATCTTCTGCCGCTCACCCCGATCAGCGCCTTCCGCCCCCGGCGCTGGCGCGGCGCCTTGCTACCGGGGGCGGCGGAAGTGGTGTTCGAGGTGCTGGAAGCGGAAAAACGCCCGGTCGCCGCCGTCGCCGACTTCACCGAAGTTCGCAACGTCGTCTCGGTTGCGGTCAGCGAATACCGCACTGTCGCGACCCAGGTTCTTTTCGACCCCGACCAGGCCCTCTCTGAGCGCATCATCGCCGAGCAATTCACGGTCTGATCAAGCCATTCACAGACGCCTAGATAATTTTGGCCTCGAACGGCGGCAGAAGGTCGGGTGCCTCGAACTCGACCACCCAGAGATCGGGATCGGCGGAAATTTGGCGCGCGATGTAGGCATCGGCGGCGGCTTCGGTGACGCCGTCGGGGCCGGTTGCGCGCAGCCAAGCGCTGGTGCCATCGGCGGCGCGGATCTGCGACAGCACGGAAAGCCCTTTGCTGCCGCGCAAAACCAGGAGAACGCCACCGGCGTCAGGGTCGCCACGACGCACCAGCACCCCCGGCCGGCCGGCCGCCGTGCCGCGGCGGAGCGCCATCTGCACCCAGAACTCCGCCTTGACCCGAGGCTCTCTCATGAACGCCGCCATGAATGCCGCCATGAACGCCGCTTTGGGCCAACCCGCCCCGCTTGGCAAGCGCCCCGCTTGACCATCCCGAGTGCATCGCGGATCAGTGCGCGCGAAGGAGACCAACCGCATGATCGTGGCGCTGATCGTTGCCGCCGGCCGCGGCAGCCGCATGGCCGGGCCGACCCCGAAGCAATACCGCCCCCTCGGCGGCGTGGCGGTGCTGCGCCACACCGTGCTCGCCTTTCACCACCATCCGGCAATCGCCCTGACCCAGGTGGTGATCCATCCCGAGGACGCGCCGCTCTACGCCGAGGCCACCGCCGGGCTCGACCTGCCGCCGGCCGTGTTCGGCGGCGCGACGCGCCAGGAATCGGTCCGCCGCGGGATCGAGGCGATGGCGGCGCGGGCGCCGGACCATATCCTCATCCATGACGCCGTCCGCCCCTTCGTCGCCGCGGCGACGATTGCGGCGGTGATCGCGGCGCTCGCGCGCCATCGCGCGGTGATCGCCGGCTTGCCGGTGGTCGATACGCTCAAGCGTTGCGCCGGCGAGATCGTCACCGAGACTCTAGACCGCGCCGGGGTGTGGCGGGCGCAGACGCCGCAGGGGTTTTGTTTCGCCGACATTCTCGCAGCACACCGGGCGATCGGCGCCGGCGCCGCCGATCTCACCGATGACAGCCTGGTCGCCGAGCGGGCGGGAATCCCGGTCGCGATGGTTCTCGGGCACGAGGATGCGTTCAAAATCACCACCGAGCCCGACCTCGCACGCGCCGAGGCTATACTCCAACGCCGCTTGGTGGAGTCGCATCTCGCGGGTGGTGCTGCTGGTGAGGATTGAACTCACGGCCTCACCCTTACCAAGGGTGTGCTCTACCACTGAGCTACAGCAGCGCCGACGATGATCCGGCCGTCTCCTAAACGCTTGCCGCCACCGGCGCAACCCTTCGGCGCACGTTGATCGCAAGGACGCGACGGTGTGTTTTATCGCCGCCGCCAACGTGACACGGGTGACGGCCCGAAAGACGCACCCTGCGCGGGGATGATTGCCGGCATATCTCGTGATAAGATCGTTTACCGCTGGTCAATAGACCATAACGAGAGATAAAAATTTACTTTTCGCGAATAGGTTGATATAGGCAAGCGCGCTGCGCCCGGCGTTGATCTTGCCGGGCCGGCCTGCGGCGCGAGCCACGATACAACACCCCTGCCGGCGCCCATCGGCAGCGGCGAATGGAGTTTGGGATGCCGGCCGCAACGAATGACGATTGGATCGGCACGAGCGGCGCCTGGAGCGTCGCCGGCAATTGGAGCCTCGGCACACCCGGCAGCGGCGACAATGCCGTTTTCGATACCGGCATCCCGGTTTTCGTCACCTACGCCACCACCGACGCCATCGCCGCGCTCAGCGATCCTGGCGATCCCTATGCCACCCTCGATCTGACCGCCGGCGCGCTCAGCCTCACCGGCGGCACTTGGGATGGCGGCTTCGATCAGGCCGCCGGCAGTCTCGCCCTCGGCGCCGGCACCCTCACCCTCTCCGGCCCGGCGACGCTGGCCGGCGCGATCGCGGGGCCGGGCGTGATTGCCATCACCGGCACCGCCGAAGCCCTCTCCGGCCTTGCCGTCAGCGGCGGCGCGACGCTCGCGGTCAGCGGCGCGCTCGCAAGCGCGGGCGCGATCACCTTGGGCGCCGCGCCTTCGGACGCGAGCGCGATCAGTGTCACTGGCGGCGGCACATTCGTCATCGCTAACCCGACAACGCTGGCGGGCGAAGGCACTGGCGGCGTCTTCAACAGCGGCCTGATCGAGCAATTGGCGAGCGGCACCAGCGATATCGCCGGCGATTTCAGCAATAGCGGCACGCTCGCCATCGCCCATGGCGTGCTCGGTCTTTACGGTGGCACCGACACGCTTGCCGGGACGATCAGCGGCGCCGGCGGCCTCGCGGCATTCGGCGGGGCGCAGGTCGCGATCAGCGCTGGTGCCGTCATCACCGCAGCAACCCTGGAGGCGCTCAATGCCGCGACCACCCTGACCCTCGAAGGCGGGCTCGACTATGGCGGCGCTTTCACCCTCGGGCCGGGCAGCGACCTCCTCTTCGCCGGCGCGGGCGAGACGCTGACGCTCTCGGGTGTTGCGAGCCTCGGCGGGGTGATCGCGGGCACGAGCGCAACGGCGGCGGATCGCGTCAACATCACCGGCGCGGGCGATCTCAACGGCCTGATCCTGAGCGATGCGACGCTCGCCGACACCACGAGCCTCACCATGGACGGGCCGGTGACGCTCGAGGGCGGCGGGGAGGTCGCGATTGCCGCCGGGGCGAGCTTCACCCTTCTCACCAACGCCGCGATCGGCGCCGAAGCCGGCATGGGGACGATCAACAATGCCGGCCTGATCGCGAAAACCGGCGGCGACGGCGCCAGCTACCTCACCGCGAGCCTGAACGATACCGGCACCCTCGCCGCCGATGCCGGTACTCTCGCGCTCGATGGCGGCAGTGCCAGCCTTGGCGGGGCGCTCTCCGGTCAAGGCACCCTCCTTCTCACCGGCGGCGGCAACTTCACCCTCGATAGCGGCGTCGTCGTCACCGTCGCCGACCTTGCCATCACCGGCGCCGGCAGCGAACTCACCCTCGCGACCTCGCTCAGCGATGCCGGCGGCGTCACCCTCGGGACCGGGGCGACGCTCGCGCTCGGCGGCGAAAGCCTCACGCTTTCGGGCAGCGCCATCGCCCTCGATGGCACCCTCGCCGGGCCGGGCACGCTCGCGCTCTCGGGGAGCGCCGATCTCTCTGGCATGGCCCTCGAAGGCGGCACGACTCTCGCGATCGCCGGCATCGCGAGCGTCGACGGGCCGCTCACCCTCGGCACCGCGAGCGGCGGCAGCGAACTCATCGTCGAGGCCGGCGGCTCGCTCACCCTCGCCACGTCATCGGCGATTTCCGGCACCGGCACCCTGGTCAATGACGGGGTGATTACCGGCTGGAACGGGCTCGGCGCGACGACCCTCTCGGCCGCGCTCGACAATCAGGGCACGCTCGCGCTCGACGCCGGCACGCTCGCGCTCACCGGCGCGGTCAGCAATGGCGGCCTTATCAGCGTCGCCGATGGCGCGCTTTCGGTCGCCGGCGGGCTCGGTGGCGGCGGCACGCTGAGCCTCGGCGCCGGCGCCGCGGCAACCCTCGGGGGGGCAGCCTCGGGGACGATCCATTTCGCCGCCGCCGATGCCGCCCTTACCCTCGATGCCCTGGCGTCCGTTGCGGCTACGATCACCGGCTTTGCCGCCGGCGACACCATCGATCTCGCCACGCTCGAAGCGAACGGATTTTCCTATAGCGGCGGCACGCTGACGCTGACGGACGCGACTGGCGGCGGCGCAGCCAGCGTGGTCGGCGCGCTCGCTCTGCCTGGCCTCGGCAGTTCGCCCTCGCTCGCGCTCGCCAATGACGGCGCGAACGGCACCGAGATCCTGCTTTCCCCGGCCAGCACGGTGTTCAGCTATCCCTCGGCGGCGATCACCCTCGATAGCTGGAATTGGTCGAGCGGCGGCTGGCAAACCACGCCCACTAGCAGCGATGACGCCATCATTCCCAATGACGGCAGCACCGCCGAGACCGTCTCGTTCCTCAACAATACCACGGTCGAGGCGCTTGGCGGCGGCAATCTCGTCACCCTCTTGGTCGCCGGCGGCACCCTCGCGGTTGATAGCGGCCTTGCCTGGAACGGCGGCCTCACGGTCGATGGCGGCGAGCTCGATCTCCTCTCCGGCGGCACCATCGGCGGCGGCTTTTCGCTCGCCGCCGGCAATAGCGCCGTCATCAGCGCCAATGCGCTCACGCTCGGCAGCGCCGACATCGCCGGCACCATCAGCGGCGGCGGCACGCTCGATTTCGCCACCGGCGGCGGCACCATCGAAGCCGGCGCCGCGATCACCACTGGCGGCATCGCCATCGCCGATGCGCTGACGCTCGCCGCCTCGCTCTCCTATGCCGGGGATTTCGCCCTCGCCGCCGCCGGCACACTCGCGCTCGGCGGCGAGACCCTGACCCTGAGCGGTGACGCAACGCTCGACGGCACCGTGGCCGGCGCCGGCAGCTTGATCGTCATCGGAACGGGCGATCTTGCCGACGCAATCATCGGCGACAACGCCGGCCTGATCGATAGCGGGACGCTTTTCGATAGCGGCGCCATCACGCTGGGCGCCGGCGGCGCCGGCGACCTTTCGATCACCGCCGGCGCGTTGTTCGACAGCCTCGGCGATAACGCGATCGCCGCCGGCGCCACCGCCGCGATCAGCAATGCCGGGATTTTCGAGAAAACCGGCGGCGCCGGAACCGCGACCATCGCGCCCGCGATCACCAGCACCGGCACCATCCTCGCCACCGATGGCGAATTTCTGTTCACCGGCACGGACAGTTTTTCCGGAACCCTCGGCGGCGCCGGCACCATCGCGCTCGCCGGCAACGCGACGCTGGGGGCAGGTCTTGCGGTCAGCGCCGGCGCTTTCGCGCTCGCGGCCGGCGCCGACGCGACGCTCGCCGGCAACCTCACCCTCGCCGACATCACGACGCTCGCCACCGGCGCGACGCTGACCAACGGCGCCCACACGCTGACGCTTGCCGGCGCTGCGACATTGGCGGGAACCCTCGCCGGCAGCGGCACCATCGCGGTCAGCGGCAGCGCCATCGCCGACGGCCTCACCGTCAGCGGCTCCGAGACGATCGATCTCTCCGGCACCATCACCCAGGACGGCAATATCGAACTCGGCGCCGGGATCAACGATTCGCCGCTGCTCGATATCACCGCCGGCGGCGTTTTTGCGATCAATGCCGACGCCAATATCAACACCGCCGGCACCGATGCCATCGACAATGCCGGCTTGCTCGAAAAAAACGCCGCCAACGGCATCAGCTATCTCTACGGCAATCTCACCAATAGCGGCACCATCGCCGTCCAGCGCGGCACGCTGTCGCTCGCCGCCGGCGCCGCGACGTTGGGCGGCACGCTTACCGGCGCCGGAACGCTCGCGCTGACCGCCGGCGCGGCGGCGACGAGCGGCAATGCGATCAGCTTCTACACGCTAACGCCCGGCGTTTCGCTCTCGGTCGCAGGATTAGGCGTCCTCGGTGCCGCCGAACTCATCGATGCCGCCGGCGGCAGCTATGGCGGGGCATTCACCCTCGCCGGCGGCGGCACGCTCGACCCGGACGGCACCACGCTCACCCTTTCCGGCGCCGCCTCGCTCGATGGCGCGCTCGCCGGGGCCGGCACCGTGATCGTCAGCGGCGACGGGGAAGCGAGCGGGCTTGCGCTTGCCGGCGGCGCGGTTCTCAACGATACCGGCACCTTGCTGCTCGACGGCGCCGCCTCGATCGGCAGCGCGAGCAGCACCGGCCAGCTCCTCGTCGGCGCGGCGGGCACCCTCGAGATCACCGCCGACGCCGCGCTCACCGGCTATAACGCCGGCGCGATCAGCAATGCCGGGCTGGTCGAAAAACTCGCCGGGCTCGGCGTCAGCACGCTCTCCGGCGGCATCAGCAATACCGGCACGCTGCTCGCCGCCCGCGGTACCATCGATGTCACCGGGACGCTCACCAACAACGCGCTGATCGAGGCGGCGGGCGGCACCATCGTGCTCGCCAACAGCCTTGCGGCAACCGGCGCGGGAAGCGGCCTCGCCAAGATCGGCGCCGGCGGTGGCATCGTGCTCGATGGCGCGCTCGCCAGCTCGCAAATCATCGATTTCACCGCCGCCTCGGGCGAGCTTTCGCTCGCATCGCCCGGCCAGGTCTTCGGCGCCATCGAGGGATTCGCGAGCGGCGACGTCATCGATCTCAGCAACACCACCTACAGCACCGGCGACACGCTGAGCTTCACCAACCACACGCTCAGCGTGAGTGACGCCGGTTCGCCGGTCGCGTCCCTCACACTGCAAGGGACCTATAGCGCGAGCCAGTTCCAGCTCGCGAGCGATGGCGCGAGCGGCACCGATATCACCCTCACGCTGCCCTGTTTCGCCAGCGGCACGCGGATCGAAACCCCGGCCGGGCCGGTTCCGGTCGAGGCGCTGGCGGTCGGGGACATGGTTAGACTAGCCGGCGGCGGGACGGCCGCGATCCTCTGGATCGGCTGGCGCGAGATCGATTGCCAGCGCCACAAATACCCCGCCCGCGTGCGCCCGGTGCGCATCACCGCCGGCGCTTTCGGGGAAAGCCTGCCGCGCCGCGATGTCGTGCTTTCCCCCGATCACGCGGTGTTCGTGGACGGCGTGCTGATCCCGATCAAATTCCTCGTCAATGGCCGCACCATCCGCGAGGAAACGGTGTCTTTGGTGCGCTATTTCCATATCGAACTCGCCCACCACGACGTGCTGCTGAGCGAGGGGCTGGCGGTCGAGAGCTATCTCGATACCGGCAATCGCGGCGATTTCGCCAATGCCGCGACGGCGCCGGCGGGGTCAGCGCGCGGCGCCGGGGCGCGCTGCGCGCCGCTTTGCCGCGCGGGAAAGACGCTTGCCGCGATCCATGGCCGCCTCGCGCGCCGGGCTTTTGCCACTCAGCCCCCAGACACCGCGACGGCGCGGAGACCGGCGGCAAGAACCGCGCGCAAATCAGCCAAGGCGAGCGCGATGCAGCCCGCCGTCGGCGCGAAATCGGCGGTCGCGACATGGAGGAAAATCGCCGAGCCGCGTCCCGGGCGCGGCGGATCATCGTTCCAGCCGAGCACGCCGATGATGTCGTAAAGCCCATCAGCGCGCCAAAGTTCCTCATGGCGGGCGGGATGGGGCAGGCGGATCAAGCGATTATAGGCGGGGTCGGCGGGATCGTCGCACCAGCCATCCTCGGGCGCGATCGGCTCGCGCGGCACCACACTCCGCGGGATCGCGACGCGATCGGCGCGATAGAGCACGCGGCGGAGCGGCAAAAACCCGGCCGGTGTCGCGCCATCGCCCTCGACTTTCTCGGCCCGCACGCCGCCCCGCCCGATCGCCGCGCGATATCTTTGCCTCGCGAACCGGAAAACCCCGTCCGGCCCGACCGTCGCAATGCCCTGCTCGCCACTCACGGCGCCTCCTCGTAACGCCGGGCGCGAAGCGCCTGCGCCAGCGTCCCCTCATCGAGGGTCTCGAGAGTGCCGCCCATCGGCAGCCCTTGCGCGAGGCGGCTCACCGCGACCCCGCGCGGGCGAAGCCGATCTGCGAGCCAGTGCATCGTGCTCGCGCCCTCGACGGTTGCCGGCAAGGCAAGAATGATCTCCCTGATCCCGCCCGCCTCGAGGCGGGCGAGCAGCGGCGCGAGGCGCAAATCCTCCGGCCCGACTCCGCCGAGCGCCGAAAGCAGCCCGCCCAACACATGATAGCGGCCACGAAACACCCCGCCCCGCTCCATCGCCCAGAGATCCCCCACCCCTTCGACGACGCAGACGAGACCCGCCTCGCGCCCAGAATCGGCGCAGATCGCGCAAGGATCGACGCTGTCGAGATTGCCGCACACCCGACATTGCCGAACCGCCGCCCCCGCCGCCGCCAAGGCCGCGGCCAGCGGCACAAGACGCGCCTCCGGCTCCCGCAACAGCCACAACGCCGCCCGCCGCGCACTCCGCGGACCAAGCCCGGGAAGCCGCCCAAACAACGCGATCAAACGCTCGATCTCAGGTCCGCCCAAGATCAGAATCCGGAAGAGTTTAGAAAAAATCTTCTTTTTCTGAAGAAAAAGAAGAAAAAAGACTTTTGTCCCGGTTTTTCGGAGCGGCAATTTCCGCGGAAGGGCAGTGTCGCAGGCCCTGCCCAATATGGGAAAGTTTTTTGGTTCTTTTTTTCAAAAAAGAACAATTCTTCTTGCCTTCTAAAACGGCAATTTCATACCAGGCGGCAGGGTGATGCCGCCGGTGAGCGCCTGCATTTCGTTAGCGGTGATGGTTTCGAGGCGGCGTTTGGCGTCAGCGTGGGCGGCGATGATGAGGTCTTCGAGCACTTCCAGCTCGGCGGGGTCGGCGAGTTTAGGGTCGATTTTGAGGGCTTTCATCTCGCCTTTGCCGCTCAGCGTCACCCGCACCATGCCGGCGCCGGACTCGCCCTCGATGTCCATCGCTTCCAGCTTTGCCTGCATGTCTTGCATTTTCTGCTGCATTTGCGAGGCCTGTTTCATCAGGCCGGCGAGATTTTTCATATGTCGAACTCCTCGGGGAAAGTCTCGGTGTCGTCCTCGCCGGGCGCCGGCGCGGGCGCCTCGGCGGGCAGGCCGTAGACGTCGAGGCCAGCGGTATGCACCTCTTCGACGCGGGCGCCGGGGAAGGTGGTCAGGATGGCTTGCACCAGCGGATGGCGGGTGGCTGTCTCGCGCCGCGCCGCCTCCGCTGAGCGCCCTTGTTCGGCGAGCGTCGGCTCGCCGGGCGCGTCCGAAAGCACGATCGTCCAGCGCTGCGCCGTCGCCTCACTGAGCACGGCGGCGAAGCGGGCGGCGAGGTCGCGCGGCAGATCGGCTTCGGGGCGAAGCTCGATCACCGGCGGTGCGTAGCGGACGAGATGGACGCCGTGCAGGAGCTGCGCGTGCAGCGTCGCCTCACGCGCCGCGGCGACCAGTGCCACCGCTTCGCGGAAGCTGCCCGGCAGTCGCGCGGCGATCACGCCACCACCAACCACGGCGCGGGCATTGCCGCCACCGCCGCCGGTGGGCGGCGCGGGTGGCGTGGCCCCCGGCGTTGCGGCCGGCGCGTTCGCGAGGCGCTGGAGAAGTTCGCCCGGCGGCGGCAGATCGGCGACATGGCAGAGCCGGATCAGCACCATCTCCGCCGCCGCCCGCGCATCCGGCGCCTGTTCGACCTCGGCGAGACCTTTAAGCAGCATCTGCCAAGCGCGCGCCAGAACTGGGATCGCAAGCCGGGTTGCGAGGGCTGTGCCGCGCACCCGCTCGGCCTCGGTGAATTCGCTGCTTTCGCGCAAGGCGGGGATCGTCTTGAGCCGGCTCACGGTGTGGACGAGGGCGAGCAGATCCTGCAGCAGGGTCGCGAAATCGGCGCCGAATTCATGGGCGCGGGCGGTGATCGCGAGCATCTCGGCAACCCGCCCGGCGAACACGGCTTCGAAGAGATCGAACACCATCTCGCGATCGGCAAGCCCGAGCATCTCGGCGACGCTGGCGGCGCTGACGCGCCCGCCGGCCGGGGCCTCGGCAATCGCCTGATCGAGGAGCGAAAGCCCGTCGCGCACCGAGCCTTCGGCGGCGCGGGCGATCAGCGCCAGCGCCTCGGGCTCGGCGGTGAAGCCCTCGAGGCCAACGATGCGGGCAAAATGCGAAGCAAGATCGGCCGCCGGCACGCGCCGGAGGTCGAAGCGCTGGCAGCGCGAGAGCACGGTGATCGGCACTTTGCGAAGCTCGGTGGTGGCAAAGACGAATTTCACGTGCGGCGGCGGCTCTTCCAGGGTTTTGAGCAACGCGTTGAAGGCGTTGCGCGACAGCATGTGGACCTCGTCGATGACGAAGACCTTGGTGCGCGCTTGCAGCGGGCGAAAGCGCGTCGCCTCGATGATCTCGCGCACATCATCGACGCCGGTGCGCGAGGCCGCGTCCATTTCCATGACGTCGGGATGGCGGTCGGCGAGGATGGCGCGGCAATCGGCGCAGATGCCGCAGGGATCGGCGGTCGGGCCGCCTTTGCCGTCGGGGCCGGTGCAGTTGAGGGCGCGGGCGATGATGCGCGCGGTCGTGGTTTTGCCGACACCGCGCACGCCGGTCAGCATGAAGGCGTGGGCGACGCGATTTTGCGCGAACGCATTGCGCAAAACCCGGACCATGGTTTCCTGGCCGATCAGATCCTCAAAGCGCGTCGGGCGGTATTTGCGCGCGAGCACCCGATAGGCTGCCGGCGCGGCCTCGGGTAGCGCCTCGCCGAACAGCCCGGGCTCATCAGGGGGTGGCGCCGTGGTCGTGTCGGCGCCGGGGTCATCGAACAGGCCGGACATAAGCGGGGTTTGCCGAGCCGCGGCGGCGGCTTCCCTGACAGGGTTTCGCGGTGGGAGGCCGGATCAACGACCCAGGCGGAAACTCGTTGCGGCTGCTTCCTTCCGGACCTGACCGGGTTGGCGAGGCGCCCGTCCGCCGCCGACCTCCCGCGCCCTTATCGCCCAGCGCCGCCGCCGCGGCAAGGGCTGCGCGGCGCGAGCGCCAGCGCCGCCTTGCCTCGCCGCATAAGAGCCCGGATACTCGCCGCCGGCGAGCAGTGTCGCCGGTGGCCGGGAGAAACGACATGGACAGGAGTGGCTTTCGCGCCTTGGTTGCGCGCGAGGAAGGCGGGCGGCAAAGCGTGGCCCTCGCAACCCTGACGGATGCCGATCTGCCGGCGGCGGATGTCACCGTCGATGTCGAATACTCGTCTTTCAACTACAAGGACGGGTTGGCGCTGGCCGGGCGCAATCGCATTCTGCGCCATTATCCGATCATTCCCGGGATCGATTTCGCCGGCACCGTCGCCCAGTCGGCAAGCCCGCGTTTCCGGCCCGGCGACAAAGTGGTGCTGACCGGCTTCGGGGTCGGGGAAAACTGGTCAGGCGGGTTCGCCGAGCGCGCCCGCGTCAAGAGCGAGTGGCTGGTGGCCTTGCCCGCGGGCCTCGATGCCCGCCAGGCGATGGCGATCGGCACCGCCGGCTTCACCGCCATGCTCGCGGTCATGGCGCTCGAGCGCCATGGCATCGCCAAGGGTGGCGAGGTTTTGGTGACGGGCGCGGCCGGCGGGGTCGGCAGCATCGCCATTCGCCTGCTCTCGAGTCTCGGCTACCGGGTGACGGCGCTCACCGGGCGGGCTAGCGAGCGGGATTTCCTCGAAAGCCTGGGGGCTGGCGCCATTCTCGAGCGCGCCGCCTATCAGGCGCCGGGCAAGCCGCTTCAGGCGGAGCGCTGGCAGGGTGCCGTCGATAGCGTCGGCGGCACCATCCTCGCCAATGTCTTGGCGGCGACCGCTTATGGCGGCGCGGTCGCGGCCTGCGGCCTTGCCGGCGGCGCCGACCTGCCGACCAGCGTGTTCCCGTTCATCCTGCGCGGGGTCGCCCTTCTTGGGATCGAGTCCGTGCAATGCCCGCTGGCGTTGCGCGAGGAGGCCTGGCGGCGACTGGCGCGAGACTTGACGGCGGCCGACCTTGCCGCGGTAACCGAGGAGATCGGCCTCGGCGATCTCCCGGCCCGCGCCGAGGCGATCCTCGCCGGGCAGGTGCGGGGACGCACCGTCGTCAATGTCAGGCAATAACGCGAGGATGGCATGAGCCGCGATTTCGATCCCACGAGCCTTCCGTTCGATACCGCGGCGATGCTCGCCGGCCTTCGCCCCTGGATCGAGTGTGAATCGCCGACCTTCGATGCCAGCGCCGTCAATCGCATGATGGCGCTCGCGAGCCGCGACCTTGCGGTGATGGGGGCGCAGATCGAGCGCATCCCGGGGCGGATGGGGTTCGGCGATTGCGTCCGCGCCCATCTGCCGCACCCGCGCGCCGGCGAACCCGGCATCCTGGTGATGGGCCATCTTGATACCGTCCACCCGGTTGGCACCCTTGCCGCACTCCCCTGGCGCGAGACCGATGGGCGCTGCTATGGCCCCGGCATTCTCGACATGAAGGGCGGCAATTTCCTCGCCCTCGAGGCGCTGCGCCAATTACACCGGGCCGGCGTTGCGACGACGCTGCCGGTCACCGTGTTGTTCACCAGCGACGAGGAGGTGGGGAGCCCGAGCACCCGCGACCTGATCGAGGCGGAGGCCGCCCGCCACCGCTATGTCCTGGTGCCCGAGCCGGGGCGGCGCGACGGCGCCGTCGTCACCGGCCGCTATGCGATCGCGCGTTTTCATCTCGAAGCGGTCGGGCGGCCGAGCCATGCCGGCGCGCGGCTCAAGGAAGGGCGCTCGGCGATCCGCCGCATGGCGCAGAAGCTCATCGAGATCGAGAGCATGACGAACGAGGATTGCACCTTCAGCGTCGGTGTCGTCCATGGCGGGCAATGGGTGAATTGCGTCGCGACCCTCTGCCGCGGCGAGGCGCTCAGCATGGCCAAGCGCCAGGCCGATCTCGACCACGCGGTCTCGCGCATGCTGGCGCTCTCCGACAGCGCCGATGGCGTGACCTTCACCGTCACCCGCGGCGTCACCCGCCCGGTCTGGGAGCCGGATGAAAACACCCTCGCCCTTTATCGCACGGCGCGCGGCATCGCCGAGGCGCTCGGCGTGACGCTCGGCCATGAGAGCGCCGGCGGCGGCTCGGACGCGAATTTTACCGGAGCCCTCGGCATCCCTTCGCTCGACGGGCTCGGCGCGCTCGGCGACGGGCTGCACACGCTCGGCGAATATATCGAGATCGCGAGCCTGACCACACGCGGCCGGTTGCTGGCCGGGCTGCTCGCGACCCTCCCATGAATGCCGCTTCGTTCGGCGATCCTGGCCGCAACCGTCATTGACTCGCGCCCCGCGGGGCGCAATGATCCAGCTTTCCGAGGGGAGCCCCGCGAGGGGGCTGAGATTCCGCCGGCGGTTGGATGCCGCGCCGCGGTGACCCTGTTGACCTGATCCGGATCATGCCGGCGTAGGGACGGAAGCTTGGCAGGTCACATCGCCACCTTCCCTCCCCCGGCGCAAGGGAGAGGATGACGCCATGACCATCGAAGTCAAGCCGAGCACCGTCACCACCGGCCCGATTACCGGCTCGCGAAAAATTTTCTCCGCCCCGCCCGGCCGGCCCGATCTCGCGGTGCCGTTCCGTGAGGTCGTGCTTGGTGGCGATGAGGCGCCGCTACGGCTCTATGATCCGTCCGGCCCCTATACCGATCCCGCGACGCAGATCGACCTCGAGGCCGGGCTGCCGCCGCTCCGCGCTGACTGGCTCGCGAGACGCAAGCTGACGCCGATCGCCGGGCGCGCCGAGAAGCCCGAGGATAATGGCGGCGTCGGCGCCGATCGTTTGGTCCCGCCCTGCCCGGCCCGCCCGGTGCTTTATGCCGGCGATGGCGCGCCGCATGTCACGCAATATGAATTCGCCCGCGCCGGGATCATCACCGAAGAGATGATCTATGTCGCGCATCGGGAAAATCTCGGCCGCGCCGAAGCGCTCGCCGGCGCCGCCGAGCGCCGTGCCGATGGCGAGGATTTTGGCGCGGCCATCCCGGAATTCGTCACCCCGGAATTCGTCCGCGCCGAGATTGCCGCCGGGCGCGCGATCATTCCCGCCAATATCAATCACCCGGAATTGGAGCCGATGATCATCGGCCGCAATTTCCTGGTCAAAGTGAACGCCAATATCGGCAATTCCGCCGTCACCTCGTCCGCCGCCGAAGAAGTCGAAAAACTGGTCTGGGCGATCCGCTGGGGCGCCGATACCGTCATGGATCTCTCGACGGGGCGCAACATTCACAATATCCGCGGCTGGATTCTACGCAATTCGCCTGTCCCCATCGGCACCGTGCCGATCTATCAGGCGCTGGAAAAGGTCGATGGTGAGCCGGAAAAACTCACCTGGGAGGTGTTTCGCGACACCCTGATCGAGCAGGCCGAGCAGGGCGTCGATTATTTCACCATCCATGCCGGGGTGCGTCTCGCCTTTGTGCCGCTGACCGCGCGGCGTGTCACCGGCATCGTCTCGCGCGGCGGCTCGATCATGGCGCGCTGGTGCCTCGCGCATCATCGCGAAAGCTTCCTTTACGAACATTTCGACGAGATCTGCGACATCATGCGCCGCTATGACGTCTCGTTCTCGCTCGGCGATGGCCTGCGCCCGGGTTCGATCGCCGACGCCAACGACGCGGCACAGTTCGCCGAGCTCGAGACTTTGGGCGAGTTGACCAAGATCGCCTGGGCCAAAGGCTGCCAGGTGATGATCGAGGGGCCCGGCCATGTGGCGATGCACAAGATCAAGGTGAATATGGAAAAGCAGCTCGCCGCCTGCGGCGAGGCGCCGTTCTATACCCTCGGCCCGCTCACCACCGATATCGCGCCGGGCTATGACCACATCACGTCGGCGATCGGTGCCGCGATGATCGGCTGGTTCGGCACCGCGATGCTGTGCTACGTGACGCCGAAGGAGCATCTCGGCCTGCCCAATCGCGACGATGTCAAGACTGGTGTCATCACCTACCGCATCGCCGCCCACGCCGCCGATCTCGCCAAAGGCCATCCGAGCGCGAAATTGCGCGACGATGCCGTCTCGCGCGCGCGCTTCGATTTCCGCTGGGAGGATCAGTTCAATCTCGCGCTCGACCCCGATACGGCGCGCGCTTTCCATGACGAGACGCTGCCCAAAGAGGCACACAAGGTCGCGCATTTCTGCTCGATGTGCGGGCCGAAATTCTGCTCGATGCGGATCACCCAGGATCTCCGCGCCGAAGCCGAGCGGCTTTCCGGCATGGCGGCGAAAAGCGAGGAATTCCGCGACCAGGGCGGCGCGCTCTATGTCCCCGCCGCGGCGGCATCGGATAAAGCATGAGCGCGCCGATGACGAGCGGGCGGGTTGCGATCATCGGTGGCGGCATCATCGGGCTCGCGATCGGCTGGCGGCTCGCCCAAGCCGGCGTCGCCGTCGAGATTTTCGAGCGCGGCGAGGCCGGGCGCGGGGCAAGCTTCGCCGCCGCCGGAATGCTCGCCGCCGGCGTCGAAAGCGAGCCCGGCGAAGCCGCACTGTGCGCTTTGACCCGGCACGGCCAGGCGCTGTGGCCGGCTTTCGCCGCAGCCCTGGAAGCCGCGAGCGGGATCGCGGTCGGTCTGCGCGAGGAGGGCACGATCGAGATCGCGCTGACCCGCGATGACGCCGCCCGGCTGCGCCATTCCTTCGATTTCCAACGCCGCCAGGGGGTGGCACTTGAATGGCTGAACGCCGCCGAGGCGCGGGCGCGCGAGCCGCAGCTCGGCCCGCAGCTCGCCGGCGCGGTGTTCAGCCCGCATGACCATCAGGTCGATAACCGGCGCGTGGTGATCGCGCTCCGTGCCGCTTTTCTCGCCGCCGGCGGCCGCCTCCATGAAAGAGACGAGGTCGCGCTGGCGGTGGAGAATGACCGGGCGATCGGGGTGCGGCGCGGCGATGGGACGCTGCATGAAGCCGATCGGGTGGTGCTCGCGGCGGGCGCCTGGTCGGCGGCGGTGGCTGGTCTCCCTGCTTGCGCGCGCCCGGCGGTGCGGCCGATCAAGGGGCAGATGCTGGCGCTCACGATGAACCCGGCGGCGCCGCTGCTCCGCCACGTCCTCTGGACACCGCGGGTCTATCTCGTGCCGCGCGGCGATGGCCGGCTGATCATCGGCGCGACCACCGAGGAGCGCGGGTTCGATGCCAGCCTCACCGCCGGCGGCATTCTCTCGCTGCTCGAAGGCGCCTGGCGGGCGATGCCGGCGATCGAGGAGCTGCCGATCGCCGAAACCTGGGTCGGCTTTCGTCCCGGCTCGCGCGATGACGCGCCGCTCCTCGGCCCCTCGGCGGTCGCGGGGCTGGTGCTCGCGACCGGGCATCACCGCAACGGCATCCTGCTCGCCCCGATCACCGCCGAGCTGATCACCCGCCATCTCATCGAGGGCGTGATCGACCCGGCGATGGCGCCGTTCCTTCCCGACCGCTTCGCCGCCCAGCCGGCGGCGCCCGCCGCGTGATCATGTCTCGCTCGGCCGCTGAAGCGTATCTTCGGGTGAATGGCGAGGCGGCGCCGCTGGTCGCGCGCCTTGCCGATCTGCTCGCCGCCAAGGGTGTCACCGTGCCGCGCGGCACCGCGGTCGCGGTCAATGGCGCCGTCGTGCCGGCGCGGGCTTGGGGCGACGTCGAACTTCACCCCGGCGACGAGATCGAAATCGTGCGGCCGTTCGGCGGAGGCTGAGCATGCATGACGACCCCCTGACCATCGCCGGGAAAATCTTTCCCTCGCGCCTGCTGCTCGGGAGCGGCGGCTATCCCAACCGGCAAGTGCTGCTCGATGCCCTGCGTGAGGGCGCGCCGGCGATGGTGACGGTGGCGATCCGCCGCATCAGCCTCGAAGCCTATGCCGAGAGTCTGATCGATGTGCTGGCGGGGTATGTCCTGCTGCCCAATACCGCCGGCTGCGCCAGCGTGCGCGACGCGCGCCTGACCGCTGAATTGGGCCGGGAAGCCCTGGGAACGGACTGGGTGAAACTCGAGCTGATCGGCGACCGCGAGACGCAATATCCCGATATCGAATTGCTGCTCAAGGCGACCGACGAGCTGGTCCGCGCCGGCTTCACCGTTCTTCCCTATGCCAACGACGATCCGGTAAGCTGCCGCAAGCTCGCCGATCTCGGCGCCGCCGCCGTCATGCCGCTCGGGTCGCCGATTGGCACCGGGCTTGGCATCATCAACCCCTACGCCATCGCCCGAATCGTTGTGACCTGCCCGGTGCCGGTCATTCTCGATGCCGGCATCGGCACCGCCTCCGATGCGGCGCAGGCGATGGAACTTGGCTGCGCCGGCGTGCTGCTCAACAGCGCCGTCGCCGGCGCCGAAGACCCGCCGCGCATGGCGCGCGCCATGCGGCTTGCGGTCGAGGCGGGCTATTGCGCCCATCGCGCCGGGCGCATCCCAAAACGCACCCAGGCCGAGCCCTCGAGCCCGCAGCTCGGCCTCGTCGGCGGCGGCTGAGCGGAGGCATCTGTGGCCCTCCCGCTCTAGCGCGGGATCATGCCGCCGAGTTCGTCTTCGATATGGATGCGGATGATGTCATCAAAGCTCGTTTCGGCGCGAAAGCCGAGGGCGAGCGCGCGTTTGGGGTCAAAGCGCGTTGGCCAGCCGGCGACGATCGCGGCGATGGCGGGATCGGGCTCACGGCGGATCAGGCGCACGGCTTTCTCTCCGGCGACCCGGCCGAGGGCCGCGATCTGCTCGCCGACCGTCGCTGAAAGCCCCGGCATGGAAAGATTGCGCCGTGCCCCGAGCGGCGCGAGATCGATCGTTGCCGCATGGATCAGGAACGAGACCGCGGCGCGCGGGCTGGCATGCCAATGGCGCACCTCGTCCGAGACCGGCAGAACCGCCTCCATCCCGACCAGTGGCTCACGCAAAATGCCGGAGAAAAAGCCCGAGGCCGCCTTGTTCGGCTTGCCCGGGCGGATGCAGATGGTGGGAAGCCGAATGCCGATGCCATCGAAAATGCCGCGGCGTGAATAATCCGCAAGCAGCAATTCGCCGATCGCTTTTTGCGTCCCATAACTGGTCAGCGGCGTGGTGAAGAAATCATCCGGAATTGGGTCGGGAAACGGTGCCCCGAACACCGCGATCGAGGAGGTGAAGACGACGCGCGGCGAATAGGGGGATTTTTGTCCCTCTGCCCGGATCGCTTCGAACAATGCCCGCGTGCCATCGAGATTGACGCGATAGCCCTTGTCGAAATCCGCTTCCGCCTCGCCCGAGACGATGGCGGCGAGATGGAAGATGACATCGGGCCGCTTGGCGATGGCGGCCTCGGCGGCGCCGGAAAGGGCGAGATCGGCGGCCCAGGCGTCGATCGCGCCGGCGAACCCGGCGGGCTTTTCCGGCATCATGATATCGGTGAGCGAAAGCCGCGCAATCTCGCGCCCGGCGAGGATTTTCTCGTGCGCGAGCCGCAGGGCGAGCTTGCGCCCGATCATCCCCCCGGCGCCAGTGATCAGAACATGCATCGCGGCTCTCCTCCCCTGTCATCGCCTGCCCGGCATCAGTGGCCGCGACGCGCGCCGGCGTCAATCCTTCGTCTTCGCGGCCGACGCCGTCGGCGCTATGATGGCGGTGAAACCGAGGGAGGCAGGCGATGTCCGCAACCGATTTCGCGCTGGCGAAAAACGCCGCCAATTACGTGCCGCTGTCACCGCTCAGCTTTCTTGCCCGCACCGCCGCGGTCTATCCGGATCGTCTCGCCGTCGTGCATGGAAAGCGGCGTTTCACCTGGGCGGAAACCGCGGCGCGTTGCGCGCGCTTCGCCTCCTCGCTCGCCGCGCGCGGGATCGGGCGGGGCGATGTCGTTGCGGTGATGGCGCCCAATATCCCGGCTCTCTTTGAGGCGCATTTTGGTGTGCCGCTCGCGGGCGCGGTCTTGAACGCCATCAACACGCGCCTCGACGCCGCCACCATCGCCTTCATTCTCGCCCATAGCGAGGCGAAAATACTGCTCGCCGATGTCGAATACGCCACGACCATCGAAGCCGCGATCGCGCTGCTGCCGGCGCATGCGAGGCCGCTGGTCATCGATATCGTCGATGGCGATGGCGGGCCGCGGATCGGTGCGATCGACTATGAGGCCTTCCTCGCCGCGGGCGATCCCGCATTCGCCCATACGCTGCCCGACGATGAATGGGACGCGATCAGCCTCAATTACACTTCCGGCACCACCGGCAACCCCAAGGGCGTCGTCTATCACCATCGTGGCGCCTATCTCAATGCGCTCGGCAATATCGTCACCTGGGGGATGGCGCAGCATCCCGTCTATCTCTGGACCTTGCCGATGTTTCATTGCAACGGCTGGTGTTTTCCATGGACGGTGACGGCGCTGGCCGGAACCCACGTCTGCTTGCGCCGCGTCGAGGCGCGGGCGATGTATGATGCCATCGCCGATGCCGGCGTCACCCATCTTTGCGGCGCGCCGATCGTGATGAATCTTCTGCTGCACGCCCCCGCGGCCGAGCGGCGTGATTTCGGCGGCCGCCGGATCGCGATGATGACGGCGGCGGCGCCGCCGCCGGCCGCTGTTATCGAGGGGATGGAGCGGCTCGGCTTCACGATCACCCATGTCTATGGCCTTACCGAGGTCTATGGCCCGGTGACGGTGTGCGCCTGGCAGGAGGCCTGGGCCGATCTGCCGCCCGCCGAACAAGCGCGGATGAAGGCGCGCCAGGGCGTGCCTTATCCGGTGTTCGAGGCGGTCATGGTCGCCGATCCCGCAACCCTCGCGCCGGTCGCGAAAGATGGCGCGGCGATGGGCGAGGTATTCATGCGCGGCAATATCGTGATGAAAGGCTATTTCAAGAACCCGAAAGCGACCGAGGAGGCTTTCGCCGGCGGCTGGTTCCATACCGGTGATCTCGGCGTCTGGCACGCGGACGGCTATATCGAACTCAAGGACCGCTCGAAAGACATCATCATTTCGGGCGGCGAGAATATTTCCACGATCGAGATCGAATCGGTGCTGCATCGCCACCCTGCGGTGCTGGATGCGGCAGTGGTCGCGAAACCTGATGAGACATGGGGCGAGACGCCGTGTGCCTTCGTCACCCTCAAGCCCGACGCCACCGTGACCGAAGCGGAAATCATCGCCTTCTGCCGCGCCCACCTCGCCCATTTCAAGGCGCCGCGCCATGTCGTGTTCGGGCCGCTGCCAAAAACCTCAACCGGGAAGACGCAGAAATTCGTCCTTCGCGAACGCGCCAAGGAGATGTAACTGCGATCAGCGCTTTCGCTGATTAGGTTTCCTCCGGCGCGGGTTCGTCTGCCCCGCGCGGCCCTTCCGGGGTTGGCGCGTTGGCATTGTCTTTGCGGTGGAGGATTGCAAAGACGGTGGGGACGAAGAGCAGGGTGGAGACGGTGGCAAACAGCAGGCCGCCGACAACAGCGCGGCCGAGCGGGGCGTTTTGTTCGCCGCCATCGCCAAGCCCGAGCGACATCGGGATCATGCCGATGACCATCGCCGAGGCCGTCATCAAGACCGGGCGCAGCCGCACGAAGCCGGCTTCGAGCGCCGCTTGTGTGGAGTTCATCCCCTCCGCCAACTGCTCGCGGGCAAACGCCACCACCAGAATCGAGTTGGCGGTCGCGACCCCCATGCACATGATCGCGCCCGTCAGCGCTGGCACCGAAAGCGGGGTCCCCGTCATAAACAACATCCAGACGATGCCGGCGATCGCCGCCGGCAGCGCGGTGATGATGATGAAGGGATCGAGCCAGGACTGAAAATTGACGACGAGCAAGAGATAGATCAGCACCACCGAGCCGATCAGGCCGGCAAAGAGCTGGGCATAGGCGGTGTTCATGGTATCCACCTGCCCGCGCACCGCAACCGCGACACCCGGCGGGCGGTATCTCATGTTGGCGGCGATGACGCGATAAATATCGCGCGACACGCCGCCGAGATCACGCCCTTGCACGGAGGCAAAAATCTCTTCCATCGGCTGAACATTGTAGTGCGAGACCAGCCCGGGCCGGCCGAGGGCTTTGATCGAGGCGAGCGCGCCGAGAATCTGCACGGTTTTACTCGATGTTTTGAACGTGCCGGGCTTTGAGATCGGCATGTTCATGAGATCGTTGATGCTACTGATGCGATATTGCGGCGTCTGGCCGACCAGGAAATAGGTGATACCGGTTTTGTAGTCGAGATAAAAACTCGGGCTGACCTGCATGTTGGAATAAAGCGAGGTCAACATCGAATTGGTGACATCGGCCTCGGTCAGGCCGACCAGCATCGCATAGCTGCGATCGACATCGACCTGAAACGTCGGATAATTGAAGGGCTGCGCGAGATGGGTATCGACCAGGCCAGGCACCCGCACCAGGTCGCGATAGAGCCGCAAGGCGAAGCGGTAATCGTCGTCGAGATCGGGGCCGGTGACCTGGATATCGATCGGCGATGGGCGGCCGAAATTGAGGATCTGCGTGTTCATGTCAGCGGGCATGAAATAAAACGTCGTGCCCGGAAAATGCAGCGGCAATTGGCGCCGCAAATAGGCGACATAATCGGCGGTCGGGCCGTGATG
>NZ_JBMFWJ010000026.1:0-37437 GCF_049965395.1 Acidibrevibacterium sp. | reverse complement strand
GCTAAGATCGGTGAGCGCGGCTTGGAAGGGCAGCGTCGCGCTGAAGGGGAAAACCGCGCTGGCTGGGAGCCCGGTCTTGATCGTGCCGGCGGCGGCGTTTTGCGTTGTCCCGGCGGAGGGTGCTGCGGTGTTGATGAAGGTCGGGTTGCTGATCTGGCCGGAATTCTGCCCGACGATATTGACCCCGCCGTTATGTTGCAGCGAGAGATTGCTGCCAGAGGCATTCGTGCCCTGGATGAAGGCATCGCCGCTCAACAGCGTCGCACCGCCGGAGACGTTGCCCCAAACATTGAGCGCGCCATAGGTCGCGCCGAGGGCGGTATCGGTGGTGTCCCCGGCGCAGCCGTTGAAGCAGATATTATGGCCCGTGCCGAGGAAATTGCCGCCGACCGCGACGCGGCCCTCGGTTTCGTTAGTGGCGTGATAATCGCCGAAGGTGACGACGTTGAAATCGCTGAGTACGGCATCGGCGAGGGAAAGCTCGGCGGCGCTGAGGCCGCCGGCGCGGGCCGGAGACATCGCCGCCGTGCCAAGAAAAACCACCCCGCCCAGGAGCACGGCGGACCGAGAGAGAGAGGTGATGAGCACGACGAACTCCGGGTACGGACTGTGGATCTGATAGCTGACCGGCAACTATCGAAAAAAATACACAAATTCAAGATAAATAATTTACCGAAGCCGCAGCTTGTGTCGATCAGACCGGCGGCGCTGGCGGCGAAACAGCATCAACATCAGGCCCATGGCCGCGAGCAGGGAAAGAGACGCGGGTTCTGGAATTGCGTTATTGGCGCTGACCGAGGGGTCGGTCCCGGAAGCGCCGGCACCGCTCGGGATCGGGGTCGGATGCCAATCGCCGCCGCTGCCGCTGCCGCCCTCTCCGAGACCGGGGTACGTCGATGCGATGCTCCCGCCATCGCCCGCGCCATGGCCGCTTTCCGATGACCCGTTTCGCGATCCATTGCCGGGCGCGTCGGCGAAGGGGGCGGATGGCATGAACGGGAAAAGGGCGGATGGGAAGCCGCCCGGCGACCAGGAGCCCTGACCGCCACCGTCGCGACCGCTCTCGGCGCTGCGATAACCGCGCCCGTCATCAGCGCCGCCACCGAAGGGAAGCCCGTTCTGGGGGGCGCCGGTGATCAGGTCAGGGCGGAAAAGATTGCCACGATCAGCATGATCGTCGCCGCAATTCCCCCACCCGGCGCAGGGCTCATAAAGCACGTCATGGGCGACGAGGAGGGAAAGAACGCCGCCCGCGCGGCCGACGCCGGCGCCGGATTCCTCACCGCGGGCGGGATGCGAATCGCTCTCGATCTGGCGATCATGCTCGCGATCAGCGGGAGACGCCGGCAGAATCATGGAGAGGGATCCCATGGCGTTGGCGAATATGAAGAGCGATAAGAGACGGAATTTTGCGACAGCGGCCATTTCAATAAAAAATTCTCAGCGAAATGGATTAATTTTCGATGAATAACGCAGGCTCCGGGGATACCGCGGCGGCCTATCGAGGCTGTTCCGCTTGGTCTTTTCGCCCGCCGCCAGTTGACGCAAACCGGCGCGCGGGGCTACATCGCGGCCCCACCAGAACATGCCCAGGTGGCGGAATTGGTAGACGCGCAGGTTTCAGGTACCTGTGGCCGCAAGGTCGTGGAAGTTCGAGTCTTCTCCTGGGCACCAGAACCCGGATCGCCAAAGCGGGATCGCCAAAGTGGGATCGGGGCAAAGCGGGACCGGGGCCACCAATCGCGCGGTGTCGAGGCAGGGCATGAGGTGTGCCGCCGCTTGACGCGGCGCATGCCGTGAAGGATCGGGGACAGGTCAGTGGCCGAGAGCAAAATCCATTTCCATCGCCATGATCTGCCGGAGGGGTTGGATCTCGGCCCGGTGGTCGCCGTCGATACCGAGACCATGGGGCTTGACCCGCGCCGCGACCGGCTCTGCCTCGTGCAGCTTTCTGCCGGCGACGGCCATGCCCATCTCGTGCAGATCGTGCCGCCGGCGCTCGGTGGCCGCGGCGCCGATTGCCCGCGCCTCAAGGCGTTGCTCGCCGACCCGGCGCGGATGAAGCTCATGCATTTCGCGCGATTCGATGTCGCGATGCTGTTTCAAGCCCTCGGGGTTACGGTGGCGCCGGTTCGGTGCACGAAAATCGCGGCAAAACTCACCCGCACCTTCACCGACCGGCACGGCCTGCGCGATCTCTGCCGCGAGTTGCTCGGGGTCGAGATTTCCAAGGAGCAGCAGACCTCAGACTGGGGCGCGCTGGAACTCTCGCCCCAGCAGCTCGCCTATGCCGCCGCCGATGTCCTGCATCTGCACGCGCTTTGGGAGCGGCTTGCCGCGCTTCTCGCGCGGGAAGGGCGGGAGGCGCTCGCCGAGGCTTGTTTCGCGTTTCTGCCGGCGCGGGCCCAGCTTGATCTGCTCGGCTACGAGGCGCCCGATATTTTCGCCCATTAAGCCCGCGGCCCGCCCGGCGGATGAAAATTTCTTCGTGAATGCCATTTTATTGGCATGAAATTTGTCTAAAGGCATTTTTGTGCCTATGTCCTGGGAGCGGGGAGAGAGTCCCCTCGCCAGGGGAGATCGCGAAAGAACCACTATGTCCGTTATCGTCACCGAGACCGAGAAGGAGGATGCCCTGGAGACCGCGCGCGCCGTGTTAGCGAGCGAGGTGGAGGGGATCGAGGCGTTGGCAGCGGCGCTGGATGACGGTTTCCGGCAGGCCGTGGCGATGCTTGCGGCGGTGTCGGGCCGCGTCGTCGTCACAGGGATGGGCAAGTCGGGCCATATCGGGCGCAAGATCGCGGCGACGCTTGCCTCCACTGGCACACCGGCGTTGTTCGTACACCCGGCCGAGGCCTCGCATGGCGATCTCGGCATGATTCTGCCCAATGATGCCGTGCTCGCGCTCTCCAATTCCGGCGAGACGCCGGAACTCGCCGATCTCGTCGGCCATAGCCGCCGCTTTGGCCTGCCGCTGATCGCCATCACGCGGGAACCCGGCTCGGCGCTGGCGCAGCAGGCGGATGTCGTGCTGCTGTTGCCGAAAGTGCCGGAGGCGTGCCCGATGGGCCTCGCGCCGACCACCAGCACCACCATGCAGCTCGCGCTCGGCGACGCGCTGGCGGTCGCCCTCCTCACGCGGCGTGGTTTCACCGCCGCTGATTTCCGTCAGTTCCACCCCGGCGGGAAGCTCGGCGCCCGCCTCAAGCGGGTCCGTGAGCTGATGCATGACGGGGCGGCGCTTCCGCTGGTCGCGCCGGGAACACGGATGAGCGACGCGCTGCTGGTGATGACCGAAAAGCGTTTCGGCTGTCTCGGCGTTATCGATGACGGGGGTAAACTGATTGGGGTCATTACCGATGGCGATCTCCGCCGCGCCATGGGGCCGGATCTTTTGGTGCGGCCGGCTGGCGAGATCATGACCGCCTCGCCGCGCAGCATCGGCCCCGACGCGCTTGCCGCCGAGGCGCTGCACGTGATGACCGACGCCGCCCGCCCGATCACCGCGCTCTTCGTCGTTCCTGCCAACGCCGGCGGGGCGCCGATCGGCATTCTCCACATCCATGATTTGCTCCGCGCCGGGGTCGCCTGAGCGTGATGGCAAGCGGGTTTTCATGAGCACGGGGACTCCCCGCGTTCGTGTCGCCAGTGAGGAGACGCGGCTCGCCATCGCCGCCGCCCGCAGCCAGCGCGCGCCGACGCCGGCGCGTATCGCGCGGCGGCGCCTTCTCATCACCTGGTCGAAGCGGCTGTTGCCGGTGCTGGCGCTGATCCTGCTTTCCTCGATCGCGCTTTGGCCGGAGATCGCGCGCCAGACCGCGGCCGGGCGGGCGGCGCTCCGCGGCTGGAGCGCCAGCATCACCGCGAGCGGCCAGATGATCAACGCCCGCTATCATGGCGTCGATGAGAAAAATCGCCCCTACACCCTGACCGCGACCACCGCAACGCAAGTGACGCCCGAGCGCGTCAACCTGACCGACCCCAAGGGCGACGTGCTGATGGAGAGCGGCAACTGGCTGATGTTGAAGGCGCTGCGCGGCGTTTACATGCAGCACGCCAACCAGCTCGATCTCGAGGGTAATGTGACGCTCTATCGCGACGATGGAACCACCCTCCACTCCGCGACCGCATCTCTCGATCTCCGCGCCGGCGCCGGCGCGAGCAACGACATCACCAACGCCGAGGGGCCGTTCGGCACCCTCGATGCCATGGGCTTCGCCCTCGTCGACAAGGGCGCGGTGATCCAGTTCGTCGGCCCGGCCCGTCTGGTTCTCAACAACAACCGCGGCCAAAGCCATGACCAACCCTAGCCGCTGGCGGCGCGCTTGGCTGGTCGGCTTTGCCGCTCTTTGCGTCGCCACTGGCGTCGCGCACGCCCAGCCGATCGACATGTCGCATGGCGGGCCGATCACGGTGACCGCGCGCGACGGGATGGATTGGCGCCAGAACGACCAGGAAGTGGTCGCGCGCGGCGATGCGGTCGCCGTTCGTGACAATGTCACCGTCACCGCCGATGTCCTGATCGCGCATTACCGCAAGAAGGCGAGTGCCGCGCCGGCGACCGCCAACACGCCCGCCGGCGGCGCGCAGCCGGTGGCGGCAAAAAATGCCGGCCCGGCCAGCCCGCCATCAGCTAATCCGCCATCAGCCACTCCGCCATCCGCGGGCGCCAAACCGGCGGCATCGGGCGCGTCGCCGGCGCCGGGGGCCACCAATCCCGATGATAGCGGCGGCAATGAGATCTATCGCCTGGAAGCGGTCGGCCATGTGCATATCTTTACCGCGACCGATCAGGCCTGGGGTGACAAGGCGGTTTATGACATGGACCAGGCGGTGCTGATCCTGACCGGGCACGCCCTCAAACTCACCACGCCGCAGGATGTCGTGACGTCGCGCGACAGCATGGAATATTACTCACAAACCCGCATCTCGATCGCCCGCGGCAACGCCGTCGTCGTCACCAGCGACGGGCGGCGGATCGCCGCCGACACGCTCGTCTCCTATTCCGCGCCGCCGGATCAGCCGCCGGCCGCGGGCGCCGCCGCCGCGCCGAAACCGCCGCCGCCCAAACCCGGCCAGCAGCAAGACGAGCTGCAAGCCGCCTCCGGCAAGCTCAAGCGGGTTGAGGCCTATGGTAATGTCGATCTCCGCACCGCGACCGAAATCGTCTATGGTGATCGCGGCGTCTATGTGCCCGATACCGGCAAGGCCCGTGTTATCGGCAATGTGCGGGTGACGCGCGGGGATAATCAGCTCAATGGCGTGGCGGCCGACGTCGATATGAAAACCGGGGTGTCCACGATGCTGTCCAGCACCGATCAGCGCGTCCACGGTCTGATCATGCCCAATCAGAACGAAAACGGCGCCGCCAAAACCGCTCCTGGCAAGAAGGCGGACAACAAGAAGCCCGCCGGCAAGGAGGGTGACAAGGCGCCACCGACGTCGGGCGCCGCCACGACATCGGCAACCGCCCCGGCGAAGGCGGCGACGCCATGACCGAGCTGCGTGTGGTGCAGGGGCAGCTCGGTCTCACCGCGAGCGGCCTCGGCAAGACCTACAAAAAGCGCCCGGTGGTCAGGAATGTCTCGATCTCTGTCCGGCGCGGCGAAGCGGTCGGCCTGCTTGGGCCCAACGGCGCGGGGAAGACGACGACGTTCTACATGATCGTCGGCCTGGTCCAGCCCGATACCGGCGCCATCCGGCTCGATGGCAACGAGATCACCGGATTGCCGATGTATCGCCGGGCGCGCCTTGGCATCGGCTATCTGCCGCAGGAGGCGAGCATTTTCCGTGGCCTCAATGTCGAGCAGAACATCATGTCGGCGCTCGAGGTGGTCGAGCCGCTGAAGGACCGGCGCGATCAGATGCTCGACGAATTGCTCGCCGAGTTCGGCATCGGCCATCTCCGCCGCACCCCCTCGCTCGCGCTCTCGGGCGGCGAGCGGCGCCGGCTCGAGATCGCGCGCGCCCTTGCAACCCAGCCGAGCTACATCCTGCTCGATGAGCCACTCGCCGGCATCGATCCCATCGCGGTCGGTGAAATCCGTGATCTGGTCTCACATCTCAAGGACCGCGGCATCGGCGTTCTGATCACCGATCACAATGTCCGCGAAACGCTGGAGGTGATCGACCGCGCCTACATCATGCATGATGGGCAGGTGTTGATGGAAGGCCAGCCGCAGGAGGTGGTGGCGCATGAGGATGTGCGGCGCGTATACCTCGGCGAAAGGTTTAGTCTCTAGGATCCGGGCGCATGGGGATCGGCCCAAGTCTTGATCTGCGACAATCGCAATCGCTGGTGATGACGCCGCAATTGCGGCAGGCGATCAAACTTTTGCAATTTTCCAATCTCGAAGTAAACGCCTTCGTCGCCGAGGAGCTGGAGCGCAATCCGCTGCTCGAACGCGAAGAAGGTGGCGAGGCCTTGGTTGGCGAGCGGCCAGCGCCGGATCAGGTGGTGCCTGCCGACGGCTATGACGGCGCCGATGTCGCGCATCTCGCCGAGGCGATCAACGCGACCGGCACGCTCCCGAGCGAGGCGGCGGCGCCGCTCGATGCCGAGGCGGCGGAATGGTTCGATCGCGGCGGCCCAGCCGATGGCTATGGCGATCCCTATCGCAGCATCGGGGCGGTTTCGCGGGGTGGCGCGCTCGATTTTTCGGAGGATGAGCGCGGCATCGAGAGCCTCGCCGCTGGGCCACGCAGCCTACGCGAGCATCTCGGCGAGCAATTGCGGCTTTCTTTCCATGATCCTGCCGAGCGGCTGATCGGCGCGCATCTGATTGCGCTTCTCGATCCCGCCGGGCGGCTTTCGCTGCCGCCGCCGGCGATCGCCGCGGCACTCGGGATCGCACTCGAGCGGCTCGAGAGTGTTCGCGCGCGCATGCAGCGCTTCGACCCGACGGGCTTATTCTCGGTCTCGCTCGCTGAATGCCTCGCCGTGCAACTGGCCGAGCGCAACCGGCTCGATCCGGCGATAGCGGCGCTGCTCGACAATCTCGACTTGCTGGCGCGGCGCGATCTGCGGCGGCTGATGGAGATCTGCGGTGTTGACGCCGAGGATCTTGCCGACATGATCGCCGAGATCCGCACGCTCGATCCCAAACCCGGCGCCGGCTTCGATGAGGCGCCAGCGACGCCGATCCTGCCCGATATCCTGATGCGCCCGGCACCAGATGGCAGCTGGCTGCTCGAACTCAACCCCGACACCATGCCGCGGGTTCTGGTCAATCAGGGGCTGCACGCGCGGATCATCGCCCATACCAAGCGCGGCGAGGAGGCGCGCGGCTTTCTCGCCGAAAAACTGCAGACCGCGAACTGGCTGGTCAAATCCCTCCACCAACGCGCCCAGACCATCCTTAAGGTCGCGGCCGAGATCGTGCGCCAACAAGAGGGCTTCTTCCGTCACGGCATTACTCATCTCCGGCCGCTCATTCTGCGCGACATCGCGACCGCCGTTGAATTGCACGAAAGCACGGTAAGCCGCGTCACCGCCAATAAATACATCGCAACCCCGCGCGGAACGTTCGAACTGAAATATTTTTTCACGACGGCGATCGCCGGCACCACCGGCGAAAGCCACAGCGCCGAGGCCATCCGCCATCGCATCCGGGCGCTGATCGACGCCGAGGCGCCGGGGGCCGTTCTCTCCGATGACGCGCTGGTGGCGGCGCTGCGCCGCGAAGGCGTGGACATTGCCCGCCGAACCGTGGCCAAATACCGCGAAGCGCTGAAAATCCCGGGTTCCGTGCAGCGCCGGCGGGAGAAAGCGGAGATGGTATAGGTAAAATTTCGGATTTCGCCGGCGCAATCTGATTATATCCTGGGGCAATAACCTGGTGAAAGGGTGAAAGCGATGCAGATCACGGTTTCGGGCAAGCAGGTCGAGTTGTCGGATGCGTTGCGTTTGCGGGTGTCCGAGCAGCTCGGCACCATCGTCGGAAAATATTTCGACCGGGCGCTCGAGGCGCATGTGACGTTCGGCCGCGCGCGGAGCTTCTTCACCTGCGATATCAATCTTCATGCCGGGCGCGGCCTGCTCTTGCGCGCCGAGGGCGAAGCGGCGGACGCGCATGCCGCCTTCGACGATGCCGCCGAGCACATCGCCAAGCGGTTGCGCCGCTATCGCCGGCGGGTCAACGAACACGCCCGCGATCTCGCCAACCGCGCCCGCCCGGAAGCGGCGCGGCGCTATGTGCTGCGCGAGGAGGAGGAGACGGAGGGCAATGGCGCGGCCGGCGAGGCCGCAACCGGCCCCTATGCGACGGTGATCGCCGAGACGCCGGCGGAAATCAATCTGCTCTCGGTCGGCGAGGCAGTCATGCGCATGGATCTCGAGGATCAGCCGGTCTTGATGTTCCGCAATAGCGCGAGCGGCGAACTCAACGTCGTCTATCGCCGCGAGGATGGCCATGTCGGCTGGATCGACCCGACCGCAGCACCGCGATAGAAAAAGCAAAAAGGTTCTTTTTTGAAAAAAAGAACCAAAAAACTTTTATTCCGTTGGGCGGTGCCTGCTCGTCCGGAACAACCCCTCGACGGCGTCACGATGGCGTTCCTTGCGGCTGATTTCGGCCTCAGTGCGGGCGATTTCGCCCTTCAGTTCGGCGATATAGGCACGCAGCTCGACGATTCCGAGGGCATCGAGAGGAAGAGGGGCGAGCCGCTGGCGCGGCGGCTTGGGCAGGTCTTCGTCATCGAGCATGGCGGGTTTCCTCCGATCGCGGTAACCTCTCGCGAGTGTCATCGGCTTTGTAAGGAGCGTCCGGCATGGCGATCAAGTGCGGCTCTGCGGGTTGCCGGTGAGCCGGGCGACGGCAACCGGCGGCCTCGCCATCCTGCTGTGGTCGAGCCTGGCCGCGCTCGCGGTGGTAACGCGGCGCCTGCCGCCGTTCGAGACGCTGGCACTCAGCTTCGCCATCGCTTTCGCCGCCGGAATAGTCATGCTGGCGGTGCGCCGGCGGCTGGCGCGATTGCGCCAGGACTGGCGGGCCTGGGCGCTCGGATTCGCCGGGATTTTTGCCTATCACGCGTTCTATTTCATCGCCCTCGATCAGGCGCCGGCGGCGGCGGCGAGCCTGATCAACTATCTCTGGCCGCTGCTCATCGTGCTGTTTTCCGCCTTCCTGCCCGGCGAGAGGCTGCGGGCGCGGCATGTCGTGGGGGCGACGATCGGGCTTGCCGGGACAGCGCTGATCGTTCTCGCAGGCGTGGGAGCAGCCGGGCGCGGCAGTGCGCTTGGCTATGCCTGCGCGTTTGCGGCGGCGCTCACCTGGGCGGCGTATTCGGTGGCCAATCGCCGCCTGCGCGCCGTGCCGAGCGATCTCATCGCCGGCGTCAGCGGTCTGGTCGCACTCGCCGCCGCGCTGGTGCATCTCACCATCGAGCCCAGCGTTGCGCCGCGTGGGGGCGAATGGATGGCGCTTCTCGGGCTCGGGCTCGGCCCGGTCGGGCTCGCGTTTTTCTTCTGGGATCACGCGACCAAGCACGGTGACCTCGCGGCGCTGGGGACGCTGTCTTATGCGACGCCGCTGCTCTCGACCGGGCTTTTGATCGTCTGCGGCGAGGCGCGGCCCGGCGCGGCGCTGGTGCTGGCCGCCGCCCTCATCGTCGGCGGCGCCGCGGTCTCGGTCGGCGTGCCGCGCCTCATCCCCCCCGCCGCGTCCAATCCGTCTCGTTGATGCGCGGCATTTCGAAGCGGTCGCTGGTGCGGGCGTACCAGCCACGGCCATGCATGCGGCCGATGAGGTCGAGCTTCGGGGTATCGATGTAACATTTCTGCGCATCGAGCACGGCGTCGTCGCGGATATGCATCGCGAGCACCCGACCGAGCACGAGCGCGCGTTCATGGCCGATCTCGAGGGTGGTGAAGCGTTCGCACTCGAGCGCGACCGGGCTCTCCTTGATGCGCGGCGGTTTGACCTTGACCGAAGGTAGCGTCGTCAGGCCGGCCTCGGTCAACTCGTCGACCTCGCGGCCGAACTCGATCGCGGTGATGTTCATCTGCTCGGCATTTTCGGCGGCGACCAGATTGACCACGAACTCACCGCTGGTGCGAATGTTGTTGCCGGTATCCTTGATGTCGCCCGTGCCGCGCCCGCCGATGCCAATGCAGACCACCGGCGGATCGCCGGAAAACGCGTTGAAGAACGAATAGGGCGCGGCGTTGCGCCGACCTTCGGGATCGAGCGTCACGACCCAGGCGATCGGACGCGGGACGATGGTGGAGACCAGCAGCTTATAGCGGTTATTGGCGTCGAGGGTGGCGAAATCGAACAGCATGGGGGCGTGACCTTTCCTCGGATGTCGTGTGGGTCAGGCGGGGTCGCGCCAGAGGGCGATGCCGCCGGTGATGCCGGCCTCGTTGGCGACGATGCTGACGTTGGCGGGCAGATCGCCCTTGATATGAACGGCGTTGCCGCCGCCGATATAAAGCCGGTCAAACAGCACCACGCGGGCGAGAATCTCGATCGCCACGCGCACCCGCTTGTTCCAGCGCTTGACGCCGACGGCCTCGAACGCCTCCTTGCCGAGAAACATGTCGTAGGTCAGCTTCTTGTGCACCGGGTGCTGCGACAGCTCGATATGCGGTGAGACCTTGCCGTTGAAAAAAATCCCGATGCCGGCGCCGGTGCCGAGCGTCAGGATCATCTCCATGCCGGCGCCGCTGATCACCCCGAGCCCCTGCACCTCGGCATCGTTCAAGACCCGCGCGGGTCGGTCGAAGCGTTTGGCGAGCTCGGCTTCGAGCGGGAATCCGGCCCAGGCTTCGGTGCCGAGATTGGGGGCGGTCAACACCCTGCCGCCGCGCACGGCGCCGGGGAAGCCAGCCGAAATACGATGAAAAGCGGGAAGGGTTCGCACCATGTCGGCGACGGACGCGAGCAAAACGGGAGGTGGGCAAGGCTGTGGCGTCGGGACGTGGCGGCGCGGCGCCACCATCTCACCACGATGGTCGAGGACCGACGCCTTGAGCCCGGTGCCGCCAATATCGATGGCGAGCGTGAATGGCCCGCCGGCAGACCTTGATCCCGCGGACCCGGGTTCGGCTTCGGCCTTACCCGCCGGGCTCATGAATGGTTCCAGACATAGCTCAGGCGATAGCGCGTCTGGCAGGCGCCGGAGGACACCAGCAGAGTGAGTTGATTCTGCACCGCCCTTCCTTCGATCCGGGTACCCTCGACGGTTTGATGCAGCGTGCCGTCGGCGGCGACGGGAACGGTGAAGATCACCCCCGGGCGATAGGGGAGGGTGAGCGTTGCGTCGCCGATTTCGGCAACGCCATAGCCACTCGTCGGACAATCGGCGGCGTTGGCGCCCACCGCCCGGATCTTGCCTTGGTAACTCCCGTCAAAGAGGCTCACCGCGGTCGGCTGATGTGGCGCTGGCGGCAGGTTAGGGCCGCCGAACGGGATCGTGCAGGCGCCGAGCGCAAGCACGGCGGCAAGTGTACCGGCGCGGCGGCAAAGCAGCGACATCAGGGAATGACCCGAGAGCATAAACGGCCTCCGCCAGAGACAAATGAGGCGACAAACATAGACGGAGGAGCGATTGCCCGCCAACCCGTCCCCACGACCTAACCGTCCCCGGCGATAAGCCGCTCGCGCGCCGCGGTCGCGAGCTGATCGGCGCGTTCGTTCAGCGCGTGCCCGGCATGCCCACGCACCCAATGCCAGGCAATGTCATGACGGGCGGCCGCGTCAAGCACCCGGCGCCAGAGATCCATATTCGCCACCGGATCGCCGGCGGCGTTGCGCCAGTTGCGCCGCACCCAGCCCTCTTTCCAGCGGGTGATGCCGTTTTTCAGGTATTCGCTGTCGGTATAGAGGGCAACCCGGCAGGGCCGGGACAACGCCTCCAGCGCCGCCGCCGCCGCGGTCAGCTCCATGCGGTTATTGGTGGTCGCGGCTTCGGCGCCGGAAAGCACCCGCTCATGCGCGCCAAAGCGCAAAATCGCCGCCCAGCCACCCGGGCCGGGATTGGGCTTGCAGCCGCCATCGGTCCAGATCTCGACGGTCTTCGGCTCAGACTCCATAGGCGCTGGCGTCTTTCGCTGCGAGGTGAAAACGGAGACGACGGACGTAATCGAGCGGGTCTTTGCGCGTCACCAGCGCGCCGGCTGGGGTGTTGATCCAGTCATAAAGCCGGGTCAGCGCAAAGCGGAGCGCCGCCCCTTGGCACAAAACCGGCAAAGCCACGACCTCGGCATCCGCGAGTGGCCGCACCGCGCCATAGGCGGCGAGCAATGTCCGCGCCTTGGTGACGTTGAAACTATAATCCGTCTCGAAACACCAGGCATTGAGGCAAACCGCGAGGTCATAGGCGAGAAGGTCGGTCGCGGCGAAGTAGAAATCGATCAGGCCGGAGATGCGCCGCTCAAGAAAAAACACGTTATCGGGAAAAAGATCGGCGTGGATGTGCCCGACCGGCAGCCGCTCCGGCCAGGCGGCGAGAATGGCCGCGAGGGCTTGCTCCAATTCGGCGCGCAAGCCGGGGCGGACTCCATCGGCGTGATCGGCGGCGCGCGCGAGAAGTGCGGCCCAGCTTGCCGGGCCGAGGGCATTGGCGCGGCGCGGGGCATAGCCTTCGCCGGCGAGATGAAGCCGCGCCAGCGCTGTCCCGAGCGGGGCGCAATGAGCGATATCGACCCGGCGCGGCCAGACTCCCGGCAAAAACGTCGTGATCGCCGCCGGCCGGCCACACAGTTCGCGCAAGGCGACGCCGTCCCGCCCATGCACTGGCAACGGGCAGGGGATTCCCTGCCCGGCGAGATGCGCCATGAGGCCGAGAAACCAGGGCAGATCGCCCCGCTCGACGCGTTTTTCATAAAGGGTGAGGATGAAATCGCCGGACTCGGTGCGGAGCGCGTAATTGCTGTTCTCCACCCCCTCGGCGATGCCGCGAAACGCGACCAGCCTGCCGATCGCATAGTCCGCGAGAAACGCGACCAATGCTTCGTCGGAAACCTCGGTATAGACGGCCATCGGCGGTGCGAAGCCTCTCTCTCACGGGTCTTTCGACCATCGCGGGCGCTCAATCGGGGCTTTGTGCCGGGATTACGAGCGCCAAGGCAAGCCCCGGCGCGGTGGCTCTGCCCGGTTTGTGATAGCGAACTTCGATTTGCTGATTGCTCTTTGCCGAGCCATCGGCCATGGTGGCGCCGTCCGCGCCACCCGCGCGGGAGAGAGTGGGGTCGGCCGCCAACCTGTTCGCGCGCCGGGCCTCGCCGCCGAAGGCGCAACCGGCCCCCGGAAACGCTCAGGCAAAAGGGTCGCGCGGGAATTCGGATCTCTGGAAAGCCGGCCGGCTCATGCCTGCCGCACCGACGGGGTAAGGCCGCCTTCGATCAGACGGCCCAATCTCTCAGGTTCCGCGACAGAGGGGGGTCGAATGGCCGGCATCGCGCCGGCGCGACCGTCAGCGGAGCCTGAGATGACCGAAGAGTCCGAAGCCTTGCATGTGAGTCCGCTCGATGGGCTGCATCGCGCCCTCGGCGCCCGCATGGTCGGGTTCGCCGGCTATGCCATGCCGGTTTCCTACCCGGCCGGCATCCTCGCGGAGCACCGCGCCTGCCGCGAGGAAGCCGCGTTGTTCGATGTCTCGCATATGGGCCAGGCGAGCTTGCGCGGCGCGACGGCAGCGGCCGCCCTCGAGCGGCTGGTGCCGGGTGATATCGTCGGCCTCGCGCCAGGGCGGCAACGCTATACGCTGCTGACCAATGCGGCGGGCGGCATTCTCGATGATCTCATGGTCGCGCGGCTGGCCGAGGATCACCTGTTCCTCATCGTCAACGCAGCGCGCAAGGCGGCAGATTTTGTGCACATTGCCGCCCATCTTCCGCCCGACGTCAGGCTTGCCCCGCACCCCGAACGCGCGCTGCTCGCCTTCCAGGGGCCGAAAGCGTTGGCACTTCTTGCGCCACTCGCCCCCGCTCTCGCCGATTTGCGCTTCATGGCGGTCAGGGAATGCGCGATCGCCGGCATCCCCTGCCTCGTCTCACGCTCGGGCTATACCGGCGAAGACGGGGTCGAGATTTCGCTCCCGGCGGCGGCCGCGGAGGGACTGGCGCGGACCCTGCTTGCGCTGCCCGGCGTGCTGCCGGCTGGGCTTGGCGCGCGCGATCTGCTCAGGCTCGAAGCTGGGCTCTGCCTTTACGGCCAGGATATCGATGAGACCACGACGCCGGTCGCGGCAAGCCTCGCCTGGACCATCGCCAAGCGCCGGCGCGAGCATTGGGATTTTCCCGGCGGCGCTGCGATCGCTGCCGAGTGGCAAGCCGGCCCGGCGCGCAAGCGCGTCGGCCTTCGCCTTGAAGGCCGGGCGCCGGCGCGGAGTGGAGCTGCGATCCTCGCCGACGGGCGCGAGATCGGCCGCGTCACCTCCGGCAGTTTTAGCCCGGCGCTCTCTGCGCCGATCGCCATGGGCTATGTCGCCGCCGCCTTCGCGACACCCGGCACTGCGCTCGCCGTCTTGGTGCGCGAGCGCGCCCTGGCGGCCCGCGTCGTCCCCCTCCCCTTCCTTCCCCATCGTTACGCCAATTGAGGAAACCATGACCGAGACCCGCTATACCAAGGATCATGAATGGGTGCGCCGTGACGGTGACACCCTCACCATCGGCATCACCGACCATGCGCAAACCGCGCTCGGCGATCTCGTGTTCATCGAACTCCCCGAACCCGGCCGCGCGGTTGCCGCTGGCGAGGCTTGTGCCGTCGTCGAAAGCGTCAAAGCGGCGTCCGACGTCTATGCCCCGCTCGCCGGCACCATCGCCGCGGTGAATGGCGCCATCGTCGAGGATCCGACGCTGGTCAACCGCGCGCCCGAGGGCGAAGGCTGGTTCTTCCGCCTCACCCCGGCCAACCCGGATGATTTCGCAACCCTCCTCGACGAGGCCGCCTACCGCGCCTTGGTCGCAACACTCTGACGACAGAGGCGCCCATGCCCAAGCCGATTTCCGACCCCGATTTCGCCCGCCGCCATATCGCGACCAATGCCGCGGATCAGGCCGCGATGCTGGCGGCCATCAGTGTCGCGACCCTCGATGATCTGATCGCCGAGACCATCCCCAGCGAGATCCAGAGAGAAAGCGGGCAAGGGCTTCCAGCGCCGCTCGACGAGGCCGGCGTGCTCGCCGAACTCGCCGCCCTCGCCGCCCGCAACGGCGGGCGCAAACCCCTGATCGGCCAGGGCTATCACGGGACGCACATGCCGCCGGTGATCCAGCGCAACGTGCTCGAAAATCCCGCTTGGTACACCGCCTATACCCCTTACCAGCCGGAAATTTCGCAAGGCCGGCTGGAAGCGCTGCTCGCCTTTCAGACGATGATCATCGATCTCACGGGGATGGAGATCGCCAACGCTTCGCTACTCGACGAGGCGACAGCGGCGGCGGAAGCGGTCGCGATGGCGCATGCCGTCGCGCAAGCGAAAGACGCGGCCGCGATCGCGGTTGCCGCCGATCTCCATCCCCAGACCCGCGCCGTGCTGGCAACGCGCGCCGCACCCCATGGCTGGACGCTGATCGATGTCGCCCCCGGTGATGCCGCGGCGATCAAAGCGGCGCGGCCATTCGCCGTGGTCTTGCAATATCCCGGCACCACCGGGGCGCTCCGCGATCTCGCCCCCGAGATCGCCGCCGCCCACGCCGCCGGCGCGCTCGCCATCGTTGCCGCCGACCCGCTGGCCCTCGTCCTTCTCACCCCGCCGGGCGAAATGGGAGCGGATGTCGTCGTCGGCTCGGCGCAGCGCTTTGGCGTGCCGATGGGGTTCGGCGGCCCGCATGCCGCCTTCTTCGCGACTCGCGCCGCGTTCCGCCGCCAGATGCCCGGCCGCCTGGTCGGGGTCTCGGTCGATGCGCAAGGGCAGCCCGCGCTCCGCCTCGCGCTTCAGACCCGCGAGCAGCATATCCGGCGCGAAAAAGCGACCTCGAACATCTGCACGGCGCAGGTTCTGCTCGCCAATATCGCGGCTTTCTATGCGATGTGGCACGGGCCGGAGGGGCTGCGCCGGATCGCCGGCCGCGTCCACGGCATGGCCCGCCGCCTCGCCGAAGCGCTCGCGCGCGCGGGCTTCCCCCCCCGCCATCCCGCGTTCTTTGATACCATCGCGATCACCGGCGATGCCCGCGCCTTGCTCGCGCGCGGGTGCGAGGTGGGTTTCGATCTCCGCCCGCTCGCCGATGGCGTCGCGATCGCGCTCGATGAGACGGTGACGGAGGGGGAACTCGCCCGCCTCGCCGACGCCTTCGGGGCAACGCTCGGTCCCACGCCCGCGCCCGCGTTCCCGCCGCGGACGCCGATCCTCACCCATCCGGTGTTCCATCACCACCAGAGCGAGCATGCGATGCTGCGCTATCTCCGCCGCCTCGCCGACAAGGATATCGCCCTCGATCGCGGCATGATCCCGCTCGGCTCCTGCACCATGAAATTGAATGCCGCCGCCGAGATGATGGCCCTGTCCTGGCCCGGCTTCGCCGATATCCACCCCTTCCAGCCCGAGGACCAAAGCATCGGCTATCTCATCCTGATCCGCCGCCTCGCCGCCTGGCTCGCCGCTGCGACCGGCATGGCAGCGGTCTCGCTGCAGCCCAATTCCGGGGCGCAGGGCGAGTTCGCGGGGCTCCTCGCCATCCGCGCTTATCACGCGGCGCGCGGCGAGGGCGGGCGTGATGTCTGCTTGATTCCGGCGAGCGCCCACGGCACCAACCCGGCGAGCGCGGTGATGGCCGGCTATCGCGTCGTCGTCGTCGGCTGCGACGCCCATGGCAATATCGATCTCAGCGATCTTCGCGCCAAGATCGCAACGCACGGCCCGCGCCTGGCCGCGCTGATGGTCACCTACCCGAGCACCCATGGCGTGTTCGAGGCCGGCATTCGCGAGATCTGCGCCCGCGTGCACGAGGCCGGCGGGCAGGTTTACATGGACGGCGCCAATCTCAACGCCCAGCTCGGCCTGACCAGCCCGGGCGCGATCGGCGCCGATGTCTGCCACCTCAATCTCCACAAGACGTTCACCATCCCGCATGGCGGCGGCGGCCCCGGGGTCGGGCCGATCGCGGTCGCCGCCCACCTCGTACCACATCTGCCGAACCACCCGCTGTCAGTCGATGCCGGCCCGGCATCCGGCTATGGCCCGGTCGCCGCGGCGCCTTTCGGCAGCGCCCTGATCCTCACCATCGCCTACGCCTATATTCGTATGATGGGCGCCGCCGGCCTCAAACACGCGAGCAAGATCGCAATCCTCAATGCGAATTACATCGCAGCCCGCCTCGGCCCGCATTATCCAATCCTCTATACCGGTGAACACGGGCGCGTCGCGCATGAATGCATCCTCGACTGCCGCGCCTTTCAGGCGGAAACCGGGGTTACGGTCGAGGACATCGCCAAACGCTTGCAGGATTTCGGCTTCCATGCGCCGACCATGTCCTGGCCAGTCGCCGGCACGCTGATGGTCGAGCCGACCGAGAGCGAGCCGAAAGAGGAAATCGATCGCTTCTGCGACGCCATGATCGCGATCCGCGACGAAATCGCGGCGATTGCCGCCGGCACCCTCGACCGCGCCGACAATCCGCTGAAAAACGCCCCGCACACCGCCGCGCGGGTAACCGCGGATGACTGGACACACCCCTATTCCCGCAAGCAGGCGGCGTTTCCGCTACCCTTCGTCGCCGCGGCGAAATACTGGCCGCCGGTCGCGCGCGTCGATAACGCCTATGGCGACCGCAACCTGGTCTGCACCTGCGCGCCGCTGGCCGATTACGCGCAGGCAGCAGAGTAAGAAAAGTTCTTTTTTGTAAAAAAGAACCAAAAAATTTTCTCTGGGCGGGCAGTGCCTGCGGCACTGCCCACACCGCGGACGTTGCCGCTCTGAGAGAAGAGGACAAAATTACCCGAAAGCGCCAATTTCGTGGCCGAGCGCGACGCCAATTTCGCGGATCAGGGCAAACAAGGTCGCCATCGGCGCGAAAATCTCGGCGTGCTCGCGGGCATAGCCGCCGGGCGTGTGGCGATCATGCGGCTCGGCGAAATCGCGTTCATCGGCGGGATCGGCGCTCGGGGGAAAAATCTGCGTCAAAAGCGCGACCGAGGCAGGAATGTCGAGCCGCAGGATGCGCGCCTCGATCGCAGCGCGGGTAACCCCATCGCGGGGTGCGAAATCCGGGATTTCGGTCGCGAGCAGCCACAGCCGGCTGATCAGCGCGAGCCGCAACGCATGCAACAGAACCTCGCGTTCGGCCATGCGCGGCGCCTCCGGCCATATCCCGAGCAGCGCCAGATGATCGGCTTGGAGGCGGCGGAACAGCCGCTGCACCGGCGCGGTCTGGCCAAGCCGCTCGACGGCGCGGGCAACGCTGAGCAATGTCGCCCGCCGCCCAGCCGGAGATCGCGCGTGCGCGGCGCGATCGAGCCAAGCGCCAGAATCGAAGAGTGCTGCGACCGCGCGCAGCACATCGATATCGGAATGGGCCAGGGCGTGGCGCGCGAGATCGAGGGCGCGGCGAAACCGCGGGCTCGCGGCGCGCAGATCCTCCGCCGTCTCGGGATGCCGCGCCAGCGCCGCCCCGAGACCGTGGAGCGTATTGGCGCACCAGCCGATTTGCTGAAGGATCGCGTTATTCGGAATGGCGCGCAGCTCGCGCGGATGGCGAATGCGCGCCGGCCCCGCGAGCCCATCTTCCGCCCGCGCCGCCGGGCGCGAGCCGCTCGGCTCGATCAGCGCCGGGCCGAATATCCCAAGCAGCGCCGCATACCCCGGATCGTCAAGCAATTCCGCCATCGCGGCACGGATGGTCGCGAAAAAATCGGCGGTGAAATCAGCCTCGGCGTAGACGGGATCGTCCGTCTCCGGAACCGGGGCGAGGGTGTGCTCGGCGATCCGCGCAATGCTTGCGTGGGCGAGTTCGGGGGTCGCAAACAGAAGATAGCCATCGCCGCCTTGAAACGATGTCTCCTGGCGCAAGCGGAACCCGGCGGCCGCGAGCGCATGGCGGCTCGCCGGCGGCGAGAGATAGTCGAACCGCTCGGCGAGCGAGCCGGGATGCGCACCGCGGCCGATACTCTCGCCATGAGTGTCAAACAGCACGATCTCGAGATCGGCAAGCCCATGCCGAGCCAGGGTTTCGGCGATTTTGAGCCGCAGCCGCTCGATCAGATAACTTGCCGCAAGCTGGCCGACGAAACGCCCCGAATCGGAATAGCCGAATTGCAAGCAAATCCGCCCCATCGCCCCGAGATAGGCGCGCCAATGCGGGCTGCGCAGCGCCTCCTCGAGCACCCTGACACCACGCTCCAGCGCTTCCGCGGTCTCAAACAGCGGGCAGATCTCGATCCGTTCGGCAACGCCATGCAAGCGCGCGAGCCAAAGTGCTGCGAGCAGCGTATAGCCGCTCTCGGTTTCGGCGATCAGGAAACGGATCGGCATCGCGCCATCGATATGCTTGATGATCTGCGCCGCCACCATCATCAGCCGCGCCGCCGAAGCGCGCTCGGCGAGCAGGCCGCCGAAATCGACCCGCTCGGCAACGACCTGATCAAGCGCACCATTGATCGCGGCCAGCAGAACTCGCCGGCGCGAAGGATCATTGGGCGGATCGGCAAGGCCCAGGCGCAAGCGCGCAACATTGTGGATCTGGCTTGCGTTCAAGCGAAGATGGGTGTGCGCGAGCGCAAGGCCGTGCGAAACCAGCCCGGCGCGCGCAACCGCCAGGGCGAGGGCCTGGTCGGATGGGGCGGCGGCGATCGCCTCGGCAAAAGCGTCAAGGAGCGGCGCCGGTGTCGTCAGCGCGGTCATGCGTCCATCGACCAGCGCATGCGCGAAGCGGCTCACCTGATCAGGATCGGCCGCGTCGGGACAGAGCGCGATCTGCGCCGCGACCGTCGCTTCCGCCTCGATGACGCGGGCGGCGAGCGCCGGCACATCGAGCGGGGCGAGCTGGCCGGCGAGGCGGGCGAGCTGCAACCGCTTCATCGCGAGACGCAAGCGGAATGTGTCCCACCACTGGATATCGGTGCGGCCGTCGGTGTCGTAGCCGACCCAGCTCGCGACCACGATCGGCGCCGGGATCAGCGCCGCCCAGCGATCCGGCCAGGTCGCCCGGGCGGCCTCGAGCAACGCCGCATTGAGCGCATCCAACGCGTCGCGGGCATGGCCGATCGCCGCCACCGCCTGATCGAATTCTTCGGCCAGCGTCGGCGGCGCACCCGCGCGATGGCTCTCGAAAGCGGTAGTGCTCCGGCCGCAGGCCCGCTCCGCGAGCGCTTTCGCGACCGCCGGCGGCAGGGCGAAAGTGGGGTGCGCGGTGAAAACGGCGGCAAAGCGCGGGCGGGTGATCGCGGCCTGAAACTGCCCGAAAGGGAGCGGGCTGTCGGCCGGATCGGGGCGAATCAGCCGCGCGGCGAGGCACACGAACGCGGCGGCGGCCTCGGCCCCAGTGCCGCCGACATAGGCGGCAAGGCGCCGTGCGCGATCGGCGAAGGCGGCATCGCGAAGCGCGCGCACCAGGGCGGCGATAGCGGCGAGATCGAGCTTGCCCTGATCGATACGCCGGCTGATCGCGAGCGCCAGCGCGAGAACAGGGTTGCCGAACGGCTCATCCGCCGCGCGGGCGCGGATTGCGGCCAGCGTCGCCACCAGCTCATCGGCCAGATCATCAGCGTCCGCTCGCTCGGGGCGGGATGGAAGCTCGTCCATGCGGGGGATTGTGCATGTGCGAACGACATACCGCAATGCTTTCCTGCCCTGATTTCAGGCGAGCGCCCAGGCCTCCTCGCGGCGCACGAGGCCATGCAACAGGCCGAGGACCGCCGAACTCGCTTGCGGCCGCTCGTTGGCAAACGCGCCCTCGAAGACGACAAAAGCCAAGGGATCATGCGCCCCCGGCTCACCGGCGAAACCCATCGACCATTTCGGGAATTCGCGTGCCGCGGCCGGGCCAAATTCGAGCACGGTGACGTCGGAATGGCGCTGGTCGTTCTGAATCCGCTCGAAACATTGCTCGAGCGCGACGCGCGGCCCTTCGAGCGTCTGGGCAAAGCAATTATTGGCAAACAAGAGCGCGCCGCTGACATCGGCGCGGGTGTTGTTGCGCCGCGAGGTTGCGAGAATATCGCGCAATTCCCGCGCGATGCTGGCCGGCGGGCCGGAAAGCCGCACCCGGCTGCAATAGACGACGCGATAGAGTTCCTGTTTCGTCATGACGTTAGGCTCCGTCTCGGGCTCTCTCAGGCGAAGGGGGGCGGGCGTGGAGAAACGCCGGCCGGCCAGCAAGCAACGCGCCGACGGCATCCGGCGGCACCGGGCGGCTGATCAGATAGCCCTGCATCTGATGGCCGCCGCTGGCGGCGACGAAATGCGCCTGCGCCTCGGTTTCAACCCCTTCGACGGTGACAGTCATGCCAAGGCTGGCGCCAAGCGCCGTGATCGCGCGCACCACCGCTTTGCCGCCACTCTGAGACTCGATTTCGCTGACAAAAGAGCGGTCGATCTTGATCTTGTCGAAGGGAAAGCTGCGTAGCTGGCTGAGCGAGGAATAGCCGGTGCCGAAATCGTCCATCGCGATGCGCACCCCACGGCCGCGCAGCTCATGCAGAATGGCGAGAGTCTCGGCGGCATCGCGCAGCAGAACACTCTCGGTGATCTCGACTTCGAGCCGCGCGCCCGGAAGGCCGGCACTCGCCAGCGCCTCATCGACGGCGCGGAGCAGCCGCGCGCCATCGGCGAATTGCACCGGCGAGACGTTGACCGCGACCAGAACCGCCTCCGGCCAGCTCGCGGCAGTGCGACACGCTTGGCGCAGCACCCATTCGCCGATCGGCACGATGAGGCCGACCTCCTCGGCGAGCGGGATGAATTCGGCCGGCGAGACCATCCCCCGCTCCGGATGCTCCCAACGCAGCAACGCCTCGAACCCGACCACCGCACCCGAGGCAACCTCGATCAGCGGCTGATAGTGCAAATGGAACTGACCAAGGGCGACGGCGCGGCGAAGATCGGTCTCGAGCGCCTGCCGGGCCTGCGCGCGGGCATCCATCTCCGGCCGGAACATGGCGAATTGCCGCCGCCCGGCCGCCTTGGCGGCGTAGAGCGCGAGATCGGCGCGGCGCAGCAGCTTCCCGCCTTCGCTGGCGTCCGCCGGCGCGCGTGCAATCCCGATGCTGACGCCGATATTGGCGAGATGGCCATCGACCAAGTAGGGGCGGCTCAGGAGATCAACCAGCCGCTCCGCCAGCTTCTCGGCGCCCTCGGCGCGCGGCAGCAAAATGGCGAATTCATCGCCGCCGAGGCGAACCAGCGTATCGCCGCCGCGCAGACTGCCGCGGAGCCGCTGCGCGACCAGACGGAGCAGCGCATCGCCGATCGGATGGCCGAGCGAGTCATTGACATGTTTGAAGCGATCGAGATCGAGGAGAAGCAGCGCGGCTTCGGCCTCGGCCCGCGCCAGCACCGCCGCCAGCGCCGCCTGGAACGCGCGGCGATTGCCGAGCCCGGTGAGTGGATCGCGGAGCGCCGCCTCGCCATCATCGCCTCGCGTTGGGATCGAGAGGAGGATCCCTTGCCCGTCGAGACGCGAAAGCCGCATCGCAAAATCGCCGAAAGCGAGCTCCTTCTCCGTCGCGGCGCTGTCATGCCCGTTCGCCGGCGCCGCGTCTGCGGCGAGCATGGCGGCACAATGGTCGCGGATCGTCATGCGCTCGGCGGCATCGAGCGCGCCCGCATGCTCCAGCACGGTGGCGAGCGCGAGGCCGTGCCGCGGTGGCGCGCCGATCCAGCCGAGCCGCCGCCGCGCCGCCGCGTTGCAGAGAATCACACGCAAATCGCGATCGAGCAGGATGATCCCTTCGTCGACACGGAGAAGCGCGGCGCGGAGCGCCATGTCATCGCCCTCGCGCCGTGTCGCCGCTTTCGTGAGACGGCCGGCGACCGGCGCCACCCGCCGCGCCGACGAAGGCGGAGCGCCACGCTTTTTCAAAGATCCGACTCGAAAGACGGGGCTGACAACAGCATGTGACGTGCCTTGCAGAAACTTACCCAGAGGGTTTGTCCCTCTACTATCGCGGGAATTGGTGAAGAATTCGCTACCCAAGGCGCGCTGCCGGCGGCGCGTGCCAAGCCGACGCGCCCGTGCTAAGGGGTTAGCCCTTCATGACCCCGGATCCCGATGCCAAGGCCCGGCGGGTGCTTTCGCGCCACCGCGCCGCCGCCAGCCTCCTTCTCGCGTTCATGGCGGCCCTCGTGCTGGCCAGCCGCATGCTCGCGGACACGCCGGCGAGCCGGCTGCTCACCGCGGCGGCGAGCGCCGGGCTGGTTGGCGGGCTCGCGGATTGGTTCGCGGTGACGGCGCTGTTTCGCCGCCCGCTCGGCCTTCCGATCCCGCACACGGCGATTTTACCCAACGAGAAAGTGCGGCTCGGCCAGGCGCTCGGCAATTTCGTCGCCAATCACGTGTTCACCGAGGCGGAGGTGGCGCGTACCCTTCACCGCCTCGATCTTCCCGGCATTCTCGCCCGCTTCCTCGCCGACCCCGACGCCGCGCGGCCAGCCGCACAGGGGCTTGCCGCGATGCTGCCGCGTCTGCTCGCGACCATCGAGGATGGCCGGGCGCGCCGTCTTCTCGCCCGCCTCGCGCCGCGTCTCCTTGCCGGCAGCGGGCCGGGGCTGCTCGCCCGCGTGCTGCGCGCACTGGTCGAGGGCGGGCGGCATCAGGAAGTGTTCGGCTTCGTGCTCACACAGTTCAAGGAGACGATCAACGCCAAGGAGGAGCAGCTTCGCCAGGCGATCGAGGAGCGGGTGCGCGAACAAGGCGGGCGGCTGATCGGCTGGGCGCTCGGCGCTTCGATCGCGCGCCGGGTGCTCTCTGCGATGAATGCCGAACTCGACAAAATGGGCCCGGATGGCTCGGAACTCCGCCTTGCCTTCGATGAATGGATTCGCCGCGAAATCGAGCGCCTCGAAGAGGATCCAGCGCGCGCCGGCGAGATTGCCGCTGTCTTCCGCCGCGTCCTCACCCATGCGACGGTGCAGGCTTGGCTCTGGGACATTTGGGCGCGGCTTCGCCTCGCGCTCGAAGCCGACGCCGCCAACCCGCAAGGCCGCACCGCGAGCGTCCTCGCCGAGCAGCTTGCGGCGCTTGGCACTCAGCTCGCCGCCGATCCGAAAAGCCGCGCCGCCGTCAACCGCGCCGCCGAGCGCACGGTCGCAGCCCTCCTGCCATCGGCGCGCATCGAACTCGCCCGCTTCATCGCCGCCGTCGTCGGCGGCTGGGACAGCGCGACGCTGACCACGCGGCTCGAACTCCGCATCGGCAAGGATCTGCAATATATTCGCATCAATGGCACTCTGGTCGGCTTCCTGGCCGGCGGCGCGCTTCATCTCGTGCTCACGTATTTGGTCAAGGGCCATTGATATCATGATAAAATTATCTGTCCTCGATCAATCGACGGTGGTTTCCGGGCGCGAGCCCGCTGCTGCGATTGCCGAAACCCTGGCGCTCGCGCGGCATTGCGAGGCGCTCGGCTACGCCCGCTATTGGCTGGCCGAGCATCACAATTCCCCGAGCCAAGCCGGCACCGCGCCGGAAATCCTGATCGCCGCCATCGCCGCGACCACCGAACGCATTCGCGTCGGCAGCGCCGGGGTGATGCTGCCGCACTATGCGGCGCTCAAGGTCGCCGAGCAGTTCCGCGTGCTCGAAGCGATCGCGCCTGGGCGGATCGATCTCGGGGTCGGGCGCGCGCCGGGCTCGGACGGGCGCACCGCTTTTGCCCTCAACCCGCGCGCCGACGTCGCCGCCGATCATTTTCCAGCGCAACTCCGTGATCTCCTCGCCTGGGTCAGGGGCGAGGCGCTGATCGAAAACCATCCCTTCGGGAGTGTGACGGCACAGCCCGCCGGCCCCGGCGCGCCGGAGGTTTGGGTGCTCGGGAGCTCGAATTACGGCGCCGAGGTCGCGGCGTATTTCGGCCTTCCCTTCTGCTTTGCCCATTTCATCACCGATGGCCGCGGCACCGAGGACGCGCTAGCGATCTACCGGGACGGATATCGCCCGAGTGCGCGCCATCCTGCGCCGCACCCGGCACTCGGCATCTGGGCATTCGCGGCTGAAACCGCGGAGGCCGCCGAATACGGCTTCGCCTCGCGCGCGCTCTGGCGGCTTGGGCGCGATCGCGGGGTCTTCGCGCCGCTGCCAACCCCCGAGGAAGCCCTCGCCTATCCCTATAGCGACGCCGAACGCGCCCATATCGCCGCAATCAAGGCGCGCGCGATCTATGGCACACGGGACGAGACGGCATCGCGTATCCGCGCGCTCGCCGAAAGCCACGCGGTGGACGAGATCGTCGTCCTCTCGACCATCGCCGAGCCCGCCGCGCGGCGGCTTTCCTACACCCTGCTCGCCGAGGCCTTCATCGCGTGAGACGCGTGGCGATCAGAGCAGGAAAATCGCCATCAGGATGAGCAAAAGCGCGACGCCGCTCGCGACAATGACGGTGAAATGGGTGAAGCCGGACCAAAAACGCTGCCGATCGGCGAGAAAATCGCTTTCGCTGACGGTCGGCGCCGAGGAGGAGGAAGTGGCCATAGCAGTGCCTCATTGTCATGTGGTTTGGCACCCGTTCTAAGGCGCGAGCCCCGGCGTCGGCAAGGGGTTGCAGAACACCGCGCCGGCCGCCGGCAGATGCGGCGCCGCGGTGAGAAAGGCGCGGAGTGCGGCCGGATAGAGCCGATGTTCGAGGGCAAGCACCCGCGCCGCGAGCAGCACTTCGTCGTCACCAGGCAGCACCGGCACCGCACCTTGCGCCAAAATCGGCCCCTCATCCATCCCCTCTGAAACCAGATGGACGCTGCAGCCATGCAGTTTGACGCCGGCGGCAAGCGCCCGCGCATGGGTATCGAGCCCGGGAAAAGCGGGCAAAAGGCTCGGGTGGATGTTCAGCATTCGCCCCCGATAGCGGTCGACGAACCACGGCGTGAGCAAGCGGAGATAGCCAGCGAGACAAACCAGCTCGACCTCATGGCGATCGAGTTCGGCGGCGAGCGCGACTTCGTGCGCCGCGCGGTCGCGCCCGAACCGAGCGCTCGGCACCGCGAGCGCCGGCACCCCTTCGGCGCGAGCGAGCGCGAGGCCGGCGGCGTCTTCGCGATTGGCGAGGACGACGGCGATGTCGGCAGGGTAATCCGCGGCCCGCGCCGCCGTGAGCAGCGCCATCATGTTGGAGCCGCGGCCGCTGATCAGCACCCCGACCCGACGCCGCCTGGCCGCGCTCATGCGAGCCAGTCGGGCGGCGGGTCGATCGCGAGCGCGGCCGGCCCCGTCGCCTCAGACGCCGCTTTGATCCGGCCGATCACGCGCGCGACCTCGCCGAGGGTTTCGAGCCGCTCGAGCGCCGCCGCGGCATCGGCGACGACGAGCGCCATGCCGATGCCGCAATTGAACACGCGCAGCATTTCCTCGGTCGATACCGAGCCCGCGGCGGCGAGCCAGCGGAATACCGCGGGCACCGACCACGCCCCGGCATCGAGCGCGGCAACCGTGCCGGCCGGGAGAACCCGCGGCAGATTGCCGGGTAAGCCGCCGCCGGTGATATGCGCCGCCGCCTTGAGGAGGCCGGCGCGATGCAGCGCCAGAACCGGTTTGACGTAAAGCCGGGTCGGGGTGAGCAACGCCTCGCCGAGCGTCGCCGCCTCGGCAGCGAAGGGCGGCGGCGCCTCGAGCCGGGCGCCGCTTTCCGCAATGATCCGCCGCACCAGCGAGAAGCCGTTGGCATGGACGCCGCTCGCCGCAAGGCCGATCACCGTATCCCCCACCGCAACACCTTCCGGCAGCAAATGGCCGCGCTCGGCGGCGCCGACCGCAAAGCCGGCGAGATCATAATCGCCCGGCGCGTAAAGCCCCGGCATTTCCGCCGTCTCACCGCCGACGAGGGCGCAGCCGCTCTCCGTGCAGCCGCGCGCGATGCCGGCGATGAGGCGCGCGGCGGCCTTCGTCTCGAGCCGGCCGGTTGCGAAATAATCGAGAAAAAACAGCGGCTCGGCGCCCTGGACGACGAGATCATTGACGCACATCGCAACAAGGTCGATGCCGATCCCATCCTGTCGCCCAGTCTCAATCGCGAGCGTGAGCTTGGTGCCGACGCCATCGGTGCTGGCGACCAGAATAGGGTCGTGAAAGCCCGCCGCCTTGAGGTCAAACAGCGCGCCAAAACCGCCGAGGCGGCCGAGCACGCCAGCCCGCTTGGTCGCCGCCGCCGCCGGTTTGATCGCATCCACCAGCGCCTCGCCGGCGGCGATATCCACCCCGGCGGCGCGATAGGTCAGGCTGGCCATCACACTCTCCGCTCATTGTCGCTCAAGGCACCGCATGCGCGGGCGGAGAGAACCACACGCGGCAGTGGCGCGCAACGCCGCGATCGGCGAAACTGCCGGGCATGGCAGACCAACCCGCATTGCTCCCGCCCGCCGCCGCCAACTCGCCGACGATACGCCGCCAGCGGCTCATTCTGCTCGCCGCCATCGTCATCGTCGCATGGCTCGCCTTGCAGCTTTTCGCGACCATCCTGCTGCCCTTCGTCGCCGCCGCCGGTGTCGCCTATTTTCTCGACCCGCTGGCATCAAGGCTGGTGCGTGCCGGCATGCCGCGCGGCTTGGCGGCGCTTCTTCTCGTGCTGCTGCTGCTCGCCGCCATTTTCCTGTTCCTGCTGCTGCTTTATCCGCTGATTTTGGCGCAGCTTGGCCTCCTGATCACCCGGCTGCCGGCCTATGCCGCGATGGCGCGCGAGTCGGCGATGCAGGTGATGGCCAAACTGCAAGCCCGCCTCGGCGCCGATTTCGTCGATGCCCGGCTTCGTGAGCTGGTCGGCAGCCAAGCCGGCAACATGCTCTCCTTCCTCGCCTCCACCGCCTCCCGCCTGGTCGGCGGCGGCTTCGCGATTTTCAATGCGCTTTCACTGCTGATCGTAACGCCGGTGGTCTCCTTTTACCTGCTGCGCGACTGGCCGCGGGTGATCGCCAAGCTCGATGACTGGCTGCCGCGCCGCTATGAGGCGCTGATCCGCGCTCAGGCGCGCGAGGTCAATCGCATCCTCTCGGCCTGGGTGCGCGGCCAGGCGCTCTGTTGCGCCGTGCTCGCGCTTTATTATGCGGTGACGCTGACCGTCGCCGGGCTCGATCTCGGGCTGATCGTCGGGCTCGCCTCCGGCATCCTGTCGTTCATTCCCTATGTCGGTTCGATCGTCGGGCTGCTGACCGCGCTTGGGCTCGCGCTCGCGCAATTTCCGACCTGGTTTGGCGTCGCCAAGGTCGCGGCGGTGTTCCTGCTCGGCCAGACCCTGGAGGGCTACGTGATCTATCCGCGGTTTCTCGGCGATCGGGTGGAATTGCCGGCGGTCTGGGTGATTTTCGCCCTCTTTGCCGGCGGTGCCGCGTTCGGCTTCGTTGGCATCCTGCTCGCGGTGCCGGTGACGGCGACGATCGGCGTGCTCGCGCGGTTTTGGCTCCGGCGCTACCTCGCAAGCCCGCTCTATCGTGATCCACCGCCGCCCGCCGCCGCCTGATGACGGCAACCCATATGCGCCAGCTCGCTTTGCCGTTCGCGCGCACGCCCGATTATCGCGCCGACGATTTCATCGCCGCCGCCTCCAACGCCGAAGCGCGCGCCTGGCTCGCGCGCGCCGAGAGCTGGCCGGACGGGCGGCTCGCACTCGTCGGGGCGGCGGGCTGCGGCAAGACCCATCTTCTGACACTCTGGGCTGGCCCGGGCGAGGTCGCGGCGGGGCCGTTTCTCCGTGGCCTGCCGGTGTTTTCGGGGCCACGCCTCGCCCTCGACGATGCCGATTCGTGCGCCGATGAAGCCGCCCTCCTCCATCTCCTCAATCATGCCCGCGAAAGCGGTGTCCGCCTGCTGCTCGCCGGGCGCACGCCGCCAGCGCGCTGGCGGGTTGCGCTTCCCGATCTCGCGAGCCGGCTGCGCGCGGTCACCACCGTCATGATCGGCGCCGCCGAGGATGATTTGCTCGCCGCCCTGCTCGCCCGCCTGTTCGCCGAGCGGCAATTGCGGGTGAGCGCGGCGGTGCAGGATTTTCTGCTGGCCCGCCTGCCGCGCACCCCGGCGGCGCTGCGCGAGGCGGCGGCGCGGCTCGACCGGCGGGCGCTGGCGCTCGGCGGGCGCATCACCCGCGCCCTCGCCGCCGAGGTCGCGGCCGAGATCGCGGAGGATTAGCCCGGGCGGCGCCTGCGCCGCTTTCCCCGCCGGCGTTTGTGCTCTAGCATGCCCAACGATGCCGGACACCAGCCCCGCCGACACACTTGCCGCCGAGAGAGAGACGCTCGAGGCCACGCCGCCGATGGTCTCGCCTGGGCCGGAGCGGTTCTTGAACCGCGAACTCTCCTGGCTCGACTTCAACCTTCGCGTCGTCGAAGAGGCGGAAAATCCCAACCACCCGCTGCTCGAACGGGTGCGGTTTCTCTCGATCAGCGCCTCCAATCTCGATGAATTCTATTCCGTCCGCGTCGCGGGGCTGATCGGCCAGGCCCGCGCCGGTATCGTCACCCCGTCTCCCGATGGCCGCACCCCGGCGCAGCAATTGGCCGAGATCAGGGCGCTTGCCGGGCGCGTGATGGCCGAGCAATTGCGTGTCTGGCACGATCTTCGCGCAGCCCTTAGCCGCGTCGGGCTCGATCTGCTCAGCGATCCCGCCTCTCTTGTGGGCGCGCTCAGTGTCGAGGACCGGCGCTGGCTCGATACCTGGTTCATGGAACGGATTTTCCCGGTGCTCTCGCCGCTTGCGATCGACCCCGCGCATCCGTTTCCGTTCATCCCCAATATGGGCCTGGTGATGGCGCTTCGCCTCGTGCGCGAGGCCGATGGGCATGGCATGCGCGCGCTGATCCCGCTGCCGGCGCAGATCGAGCGCTTCATTCGCCTGCCCCAGGCCGCGCCGGGCGAGGCGATCCGCTTCGTGATGCTCGATGATATCACGGTTTTGTTCATGGACCGGCTATTCCCCGGCTATCGCGTCGAGGGACTCGGGTTTTTTCGCGTCATTCGCGACACCGACGTCGAGTTCGAGGAAGAGGCCGAGGATCTGGTGCGCTCCTACGAGACGGCGCTGAAGCGTCGCCGGCGCGGCATTGCGATCCATCTCGCGGTCAATGCCGGGATGCCCGACGATCTCCGCGCCCTGGTCAGCGACGAACTCGACGTGCCGGCCGAGGAGGTGGTGGTGCAAGACGGGCTGCTCGGGCTTGCCGATCTTCGCCAGCTCATCGCCGAGGACCGCCCCGATCTTCTGTTCCCGCCGGTCGCGCCACGCTTTCCCGAGCGCATCCGCGATTTCGGCGGCGATTGCTTCGCCGCCATCCGCGCGAAAGACATCATCGTCCATCACCCGTTCGAGAGTTTCGACGTCGTCGTGCAGTTTCTCCGCCAGGCGGCGCTCGATCCGCATGTCGTTGCGATCAAGCAGACACTTTATCGCACCTCGCGCGACAGCCCGATCGTCAAGGCGCTGATCGAGGCGGCGGAGGCGGGGAAATCGGTCACGGCGCTGGTCGAACTCCGCGCCCGCTTCGACGAGGAGGCCAATATCCGCTTGGCGCGCACCCTGGAAGCGGCCGGCGTGCAGGTGGTCTATGGTTTCGTCGAGCTGAAAACCCATGCCAAGCTGTCGCTCGTCGTGCGCCGCGAGGGCAATGTGATGCGTTCCTATGCCCATTTCGGCACCGGCAATTACCACCCGATCACGGCGCGCATTTACACCGATCTCTCGTTTTTCACCTGTGACCCGCCGCTGACCCGCGACGCCGCCCGTCTCTTCAACTACCTCACCGGCTATGCCCGTCCGGCGCGGATGGAGGCGCTGGCTTTCAGCCCGCTGACGCTGCGCCCGGTTCTGCTCGAGCTGATCGAACGTGAGATCAGCTTCGCGCGCGCCGGACGGCCGGCCGCGATCTGGCTCAAAATGAACGCCCTCGTCGATCAGCGTCTGATCGATGCGCTCTATGCGGCGTCGCAGGCGGGGGTCAAGGTGATGGCGGTGGTGCGCGGCATCTGCTGCCTGCGCCCGGGGGTTGCGGGACTTTCGGACAATATCCGGGTGAAATCGATCGTCGGGCGGTTTCTCGAACACAGCCGCATCTGCGTCTTTGGCAATGGCCACAAACTCCCGAGCCCGGCGGCGCGGGTCTATATCAGCAGCGCCGATTGGATGGAGCGCAACATGGATTGGCGCGTCGAAACCCTGGTGCCGATCCATAACCCGACCGTGCATGCTCAGGTGCTCGACCAGATCATGGTGATCAATCTCAAGGATTCGGTGCAATCGTGGGAACTCGCCGCCGATGGCGCTTGGCGGCGAGTGGCGCCGGGACGAAAACCGGTCTCGGCGCATGACTATTTCACCACCAACCCCTCGCTTTCGGGACGCGGCTCAGCACTCCACGGCGCCGCGATGGCGCCGCTCCGCCGCGCCCCACGCCTGACCGAGGATTGAGGCGGGCGGCATGCCGTTTTCCCCTCCCGTCGACGTGCCGCGCCTCGCGGTGGTCGATCTCGGCTCGAATTCCGTCCGCCTCGTGGTGTTCGAAGGCCGGGCGCGCAACCCGCTCGCCATTTTCAATGAAAAGGCGGTGCTCCGGCTCGGCCGCGGGCTGCAGGCGAGCGGGGCCTTGCACGAGGAAGGCATGGCGCAGGCGCGGCTCGTGCTGCGCCGCTATCACGCGATTGCCCGCGCCATGGGCGCCACGCCGTTCGAAATTCTTGCGACCGCCGCGGTGCGCGATGCGACAAACGGGGGCGCGTTTGTGGACGACATCCGCGCCCGTTTGCCCGAGGTGCCGATCCGCGTGCTTTCCGGCGCCGAGGAAGCGGCATTATCCGCCGCCGGGGTACTTTGCGGGATTCCCAATGCGGACGGCTTGCTTGCCGATATCGGCGGCGGCTCGCTCGAACTGGTGTCGCTGCGGGCGGGCGCGGTGGGGCCGGCCACGACGCTGAAGCTCGGGGTGATCCGGCTCGCCGAGCGCGCGGGGGGCGAGCCGGCGCGGGCGCGCGCCATCGTCGAGACCGATATCGCCACCGTCCCCGATCTCGCCGAGGCCGGCGGGCGCGATCTCTATCTCGTCGGCGGCGCGTGGCGGGCGCTGGCGCGCATCCACATCGCGCAGACCGGCTATCCGCTCAACATCGTGCATCATTACGCGATCGGACGCGAGGAGGCGCGCGATCTCGCCGCCCTGATCGGTGGCGCGAGCCGGCGCGTTTTGGAGCGTCTGCCGGGGGTTCCGCGCCGGCGGATCGACGATCTGCCGTTCGCCGCCGTGGTGCTTCGCCGTTTGCTCCGCGCAACCGGCGCGGCGCGCGTCGTGTTCAGCGCCAATGGCCTGCGCGAGGGCTGGTATCTCTCGCAGATGCCACCAGAGATCCGCGCCGAAGAGCCGCTGCTCGCCGCCGCGCGCGAACAAGGCCGCCGCTTCGGGCGGGATCCCGGCCTACCGCCGGCGTTATTCACCTGGACAGAGCCGCTTTTCGCCGACGATACCGCGCCCGAGCGGCTGCTCCGCGCCGCCGCCTGCTGGGTTTCCGACATCGGTAGCCACGACCATCCGGAATACCGGTCAGAGCAGGCGTTTCTCCGCATTCTCCGCCAACCCGGCGTCAGCATCGACCATCACGCCCGCGCCTATCTCGCGCTCGCCATCGCCATCCGCTACGAGGCCGACAGCGCCGCGCCCTTTCTGCTGCCGGCGCGGCAACTGCTTAGCCCGGCGGCGGCGGCGCGGGCGGAGCGGCTGGGCTTGGCACTCCGTCTCGCTTACACGCTTTCGGCCGGCACGCCCGATTTGCTGGCCGCGACCGCGCTCAGTGTCTCGGGCAGGCGGCTGGTGCTGCGTCTCGCGCGAGCAAGCGGCACGTTTGCCGGCGAGAGCGTGCTGCGCCGGCTCGAACGTCTCGCCGAAGCGCACACTTTGGTCGCGGCGGTGGAAAACCGGGATGGAGAGGTGACATGAAAATCTGCGTGTTCGGAGCGGGCGCGATCGGCGGCCATCTCGCGGTGCGGCTGGCACGCGCCGGGGCGGACACCAGCGTCGTCGCACGCGGCGCGACCCTGGCTGCGATCCGCGAAGGCGGCCTGACCTTGGAAGCGAAAGACGGCACCTTCACGGTGCGGGTGCGCGCCGAGAGCGATCCCGCCGCCCTCGGGCCGCAGGATGTCGTGGTGATGGCGGTCAAGGCGCCCTCGCTCCCCGACGCCGCCCAAGCGATCGCGCCACTGCTCGGGCCGCACACCGCCGTGGTCTTCGCCATGAACGGCATTCCGTGGTGGTATTTTCTGCGCGGGATTGCTGGCGAACGCGCGGGATCGGCGCTCTCTGGCGTCGATCCCGGCGGCGTGATCGCGCGGGCGATCGCGCCTGAGCGCGCGATCGGCGGCGTGATCTATTCCGCCTGCACCGTGCTTCGCCCTGGCCTCGTTGCGGTAGAGAACCGACAGAGCCGCCTCATTCTCGGCGAGCCCGACGGCGCGATCACGCCGCGCATCGAAGCGCTTGCCGCTCTCCTCGCCTCGCCTGGCCTCGCGGTCGAGGTGACGGCGCGGATCCGGGATGCGATTTGGTCGAAGCTTCTCCTCAACCTCACTTCCGGCCCGTTCAGCGTGCTCACCGGCCTTGCGCCCCGTGATCTCTACACCGATCCGGTGATCGCCGCGACCGGGCGCGCGATCCTCGCCGAAGGCCAGGCGATCGCCGCCGCCCTCGGCTGCACCGTTGAGATCGATGCCGAGGCGCAGGTACGCCAATATCTCAGCATGAGCCACAAGCCGAGCATCCTCCAAGACCTCGAGCTTGGCCGAGCGATGGAGATTGACGCGCTGCTGATGGCGCCGCTCGATCTCGCGCGCCTCGCCGGCGTGCAAACCCCAGTTCTCGATCTGCTGGCGACGCTGGTGCGGCTCCGCGCCGAGGCGGCCGGGCTTTATCGGCGCGCTTTAGAGTAAAATATAAAGCCAGACTCTTCTTTTTCTGAAGAAAAAGAAGCAAAAAGACTTTTTCCCGTTTCTCGGAGCGGCCAATGCCTCGGCGCGGGCAGTGCCGTAGGCACTGCCCCACGGGGAAAAGTTTTTTGGTTCTTTTTTTCAAAAAAAGAACATTCATCCTTGTTCTCGGCGCGCCGCATTGCCGCTATGAGGCGGCGGTACGATCGCATGGAGGCGAAGATGGCGGCAAAGAGCGTGAAAAAAGTGGTGCTGGCTTATTCCGGCGGGCTCGATACCAGCGTCATCCTGCGCTGGCTGCAGGAGACCTATGGCTGTGAGGTGGTGACGTTCACCGCCGATCTCGGCCAGGGTGAGGAATTGGCGCCGGCGCGCCGCAAGGCCGAGATGTTCGGGGTCAAGGAGATTTTCGTCGAGGATCTCCGCGAAACCTTCGTCCGCGACTATGTTTTTCCGATGTTCCGCGCCAATGCCCTCTATGAGGGGCAATATCTCCTCGGCACCTCGATCGCCCGCCCGCTGATCGCAGCCCGCCAAATCGAAATCGCCGAGGCGGTCGGGGCGGACGCCGTCGCCCACGGCGCGACCGGCAAAGGCAACGATCAGGTGCGCTTCGAACTCGCTTATTACGCCCTCAAACCCGATGTCACGGTGATCGCGCCGTGGCGGGAATGGTCGCTCACCTCGCGGGCGAAGCTGCTCGAATTCGCCGAAGCGCATCAGATTCCGATTGCCAAGGACAAGCGCGGCGAAGCCCCGTTCTCGGTCGATGCCAACCTGTTGCACTCCTCGTCCGAGGGGAAAATCCTCGAGGACCCGGCGATCGAGCCGGACGAGATCGTCTATCAGCGGACCATCAGCCCCGAAGACGCACCTGACCGCGCGACCATCATCACCATCGATTTCGTCGCCGGCGATCCGGTCGCGATCGATGGCGAGGCGCTGTCGCCGGCGTCCCTTCTCACCCGGCTCAATGAACTCGGCCGGGCGAACGGCATCGGCCGGCTCGATCTCGTCGAGAACCGCTTCGTCGGCATGAAATCGCGCGGCGTTTATGAAACCCCCGGCGGCACCATCCTGCTCGCCGCCCATCGCGGCATCGAAAGCATCACGCTCGACCGCGAAGCGGCGCATCTCAAGGACAGTGTGATGCCGCGTTATGCCGAGCTGATCTATAATGGTTTTTGGTTCAGCCCGGAGCGGCGAATGCTGCAGGCGCTGATCGATGAGAGCCAGAAATCGGTGAGCGGGCGGGTGCGGCTCAAGCTTTACAAGGGCAACGCGACGGTGATCGGCCGCGAGAGCGAAAACAGCCTCTATTCGATGCGCATGGTGACCTTCGAGGACGACCAAGGCGCCTATAATCAAGCCGATGCGCAGGGCTTCATCAAGCTCAATGCGTTGCGTCTCCGCCTCGGCGCGGCGGCGGGACGGCGCGGCGGGGCGTTGTAAGTGCGACACGCGCGATCGCTGAGTGGTAGGCGCGCCGGGGTAGTGACGAGGATGAGAAAAAAGTTCTTTTTTGAAAAAAGGACCAAAAAACGTTTATCCATGAGGCAGTGCCTGCGGCGCTGTCGTGAGGAGGCGGCGTGATGGTGCAGGGGGTGACGGTCTTGTTGATCTGCCAGTTCATCGGCGAAGTCCTCACGCGGGCACTTGCCCTGCCGGTGCCGGGGCCGGTGTTGGGGATGCTCATCCTGCTCGCGGGTCTGGCGCTCGGCGGGCGAGCGGGCAAGTCAGCGCCAGAGGTCAAACGCGCGGCCGAGGGCCTGCTTTCGCATCTCGGCCTGCTATTCGTCCCGGCCGGGGTTGGGGTGATCACCGAACTCGATGTGCTCGGCGCCAACTGGCTCGCGGTGGTGCTGACCTTGTTCGGCTCGACCATGGCCGGGCTGATCGTTACCGGCGTGGTGATGCAGCGCCTTGCGCGACCGGACGCGTGAGATGCCGCATCTCTTTCATCTCTGGGTTTATCTGCAGACCTCGCCGCTACTCGGCCTCACGGCGACACTCACGATCTACACGCTTGCCGCCGCGATCGCTCGGCGGCTGCGCTTTCACCCCCTCGCCAATCCGGTGCTGGTCGCAATTTTGCTGCTCGCGGTGCTGCTCGAAGTAACGCATGTTCCCTACGCCGCTTATTTCCAGGGCGCGCAATATGTCCATTTTCTCCTCGGGCCGGCAACGGTCGCCCTCGCCGTGCCGATGTACGCCAATCTCCGCCGCATCCGCGCCGCCGCCGGCGCCATCCTGCCGGCGCTGATCGCCGGCTCGCTGGTCTCGGCCATCAGCGCGATCCTGATCGCGCGCCTCCTCGGCGCGCCGCGTTTGGTCGTGCTGTCACTCGCCCCGAAAAGCGTTACCACGCCGATCGCGATGGGCATCGCCGAACAGATCGGCGGCCAACCCTCGCTTGCCGCGGTCTTCGTCCTGCTCACCGGGCTCATCGCCAGCATCCTCACGATGCCGCTGCTGCGCCGCGTGGGAATCAGCGACTGGCGGGCGATGGGTCTTGCCGCCGGCACCGCCGGCCACGGTCTGGCGACGGCGCAGATCCTCCTCCACTCCGAAACCGCCGGCGCCTTCGGCGGCCTTGCGATCGGGCTGAACGGTGTCCTCACCGCGATCATCGTGCCCCCGCTCGCCGCCTGGCTCGGCCCGGCTTGAAGAACGAGGGCTTTGCGCTGAGCGGTAACGCGATTCGATTGGAGTGACGTCAGGGCGGCGGGATGGGAGGAACAGCCACACCGCCCGGCCGCCAAGGTCAGGCTGCCGAAACTGGTCGGAGTGAGAGGATTCGAACCTCCGGCCCCTGCGTCCCGAACACAGTGCTCTACCAGGCTGAGCTACACTCCGACCGTGGGGCGAGGCTATAGCGAAGCGCCGGCAGGGCCGCAAGCGGGGCTGATCCACCAGCGATTCTTACAGCGAGGGAGCGCGGCGGCGGCATAGCGCAAAAGCACCGCGCGCTGCCTTTTTGTGTTGGATGGATGTGTTTTGGACGAGGATCGCCCGCATCATACCGGCCTTGAAGCCAGCTTCGGCGCGATCTCCAAACTCAAAATAGCATCGGGAGTGGCATTCGATGTCATGGGAGGGATCACTGCCAGCCGGAGGAGTTCGCGGCGCTGGCCATGCACATCATCGCCAACCTGATGTTGAACGGCGAAACTATTCGTCTTGACGGCGCCATCCGCACGATGCCGAAATAGGGGCGGGGAAACGCAAGATGGTGTTTTTGGAGCGGCTGAGAGCCTGACCTAAAATTGGTTGACCGGCCTCGCGGCCTTTGATTCCCTTGGTTTGCGACAACTTTGGGAGATTCGCGATGCCTTGGAAGGAGGCCGATCGGGCGAAGTATGAAGTCATTCGGGCGCGCTATTCAAGCGATATGTCGGAGGCTGTAGCGCGACAATCTGGATGAGAAGCGCGACGATCAGGATGAGAAAGTGAT
>NZ_JBMFWJ010000025.1:0-38622 GCF_049965395.1 Acidibrevibacterium sp. | reverse complement strand
CTGAGTCATTCATAGGATTCACAACGGCGCGGTGGCGTGCGAATCTTGTCGCATGGCACAGACAGTCTGCGTGATCGTAAGCCCCTCGGACAAAGCGCGCTTGGAAGCGATCGCGTCGGATCGCAACCGGCCGCAGAAGCATGCCGCGCGCGCCCGCGTCGTGCTCGGCTCGATGACGGGCGATCCGGTGCAGCGTGTGGCGGCCCAGCTCGGCGTCAGCCGTCCTATGATATGGCGCTGGCGGCAACGCTTCGCGGAAGCGGGCGTGGACGGTCTGCTGCGCGACAAAACGCGCAAGCCGGGACTGGCGGCTGATCGCGGCATGATCGCGCAGCCCATGCCATAGCTTGGCGAAGCCGCGGCACCCCGCCGCCACTTCGCCTTCGCCGCGATCGTCGGCATCCATCACTTCACCGCCGGGCATGCGATGGTGCCACTCGGAAAACGCACGACGTGCGGTCGCATACCGAAAAAGCTGATTCAACCTCGGAGGCGTGGGGAGAGATGTCACCCAGATCGCGCGATGCCGCGGCGCCGCCTTGACGGCGGCCCGGCGGCGGGCCGAAATGGGGGCAGAACATCGGTTTCAGGAGCGCGTCCATGAACATCGTCTCGCCATCCCGCCCGCCGACCGGCATCAGCGCGGAAGAGTGGAACATCCGCTGCGACCTCGCAGCGCTCTACCGCTTGGTCGCGCATTTCCGGATGACCGACCTGATCTACACCCACATCAGCGCCCGTCTCCCTGGCCCCGAGCACCATTTCCTCATCAACCAATACGGCGTCTTGTTTCATGAGATGCGCGCCTCTGATCTGGTCAAGATCGATCTCGAGGGCAACATCATCGCCGAAGACGGGCAGTCGCGGCGAGTGAACGCGGCCGGCTTCACCATCCATTCCGCGATCCACATGGCGCGCCCCGATCTGATGTGCGTGATCCACACCCATACCGCCGCCGGCATCGCGGTTTCGGCGCAAAAACACGGCCTCTTGCCGATCAGCCAGCACGCGCTCCGGTTCTATGGCCATCTCGCCTATCACGGCTATGAGGGGATCGCCCTTGATCTCGATGAGCGTGAGCGCCTCGTCGCCGATCTCGGCCCGCATCAGGCGATGATTCTGCGCAATCACGGCCTGCTCGCCGCCGGGCGGACCATCGCTGAGGGGTTCAACATCATCTATTACCTCGAACGCGCCTGCCAGGCGCAGGTGCAAGCCCTGGCCGGCGGGGCGGAACTGGTGTTCCCGCCCGAAGAGGTGTGCCGCCATACCGCGCAGCAATTCCGCCGCGAGGGCTCGCTCGAGCATTACGCCATGGCCTGGGAGGCGGCCCTTCGCCTGATCGATGGCGACCGGCCGGATTACCGGTCTTGAGCCGGGAGCAGCGGCGATGACGTTCACCATCACCAGCCCGCGTCAGATCCTGGTCGGCGGCGGCGTGGTCGCGCGGATCGCCGAGACGCTGGCGACGTTTGGCCTCTCCCGCCCGCTGGTGGTGAGTGACCCGTTCATGGTCTCTTCCGGCTTGATCCAGCGCTGCCTTGAGCCGCTCGCAAAAGCCGGCGTTCGCCACAGCGTGTTCAGCGACACCGTGCCCGAGCCGGTCGATACCGTCATCGCCGCTGGGGTCGAAGTGATCCAGCGTGGCGATTTCGATTGTTTGATCGGGTTTGGCGGCGGCTCGCCGATCGATACCGCGAAAGCGATGGCGATCTTGGCGGCCGGCGGCGGCACGATGGCCGATTACAAGGTGCCGCATCAGGCCGATCTCGCGGCGCTGCCGGTGATTGCAATCCCAACCACGGCCGGGACCGGGACGGAGGTGACGCGCTTCACCGTTATCACCGATACCGCGCGCGATGAGAAAATGCTGATCGCGGGCCTTGCGGCGCTGCCGCTCGCTGCCCTCGTCGATTACGAATTAACCTTCAGCGTGCCGCCACGGACCACCGCCGATACCGGCGTTGACAGCTTCACCCACGCGCTCGAGGCGTTCGTCTCGCGCCGCGCCAATCCCTACTCGGATGCCCAAGCGCTGGCGGCGATGCGCCTCATCGGCGCCCATCTCCGCCGCGTCTATCGCGAGCCGAAGAACGCCGCCGCGCGCGAGGCGATGATGCTGGGCGCAACACTCGCCGGGCTCGCCTTCTCGAACAGCTCAGTCGCGCTCGTGCATGGCATGTCGCGCCCGATCGGGGCGCATTTCCACGTCCCGCACGGGCTGTCGAACGCCATGCTGCTGCCCGCCGTCACCCGCTATGGGCTCTCGCACGCCCAGCCGCGCTATGCCGAGGCGGCACGGGTCGCGGGCTTCGCCGCCGCCGGCGATAGCGATGAGGTAGCGGCCGAGAAGCTCGCCGCCGGCCTGGTCACGCTGAACGCCGATCTCGACGTCCCCGGCCCGCGGCAATACGGCATCGACGAAGCAACCTGGAACGCCAAGCTCGATCTGATGGCCGCGCAAGCGCTGGCCTCAGGCAGCCCGGGCAATAATCCGCGCGTGCCGGAGGCGGGCGAGATCGTGACACTCTATCGCGAAGTCTGGGCCTCTGGGCGGAATGCCGCGTGATTAGAGAAACGTGATCGCGAGCCCGGTCAGGCAAAACGGCAGCGGGGTCCAGAGAAACGCCAGAACCAGGCGCGGAATGCCAAAAGCGCCGCCAAAGACCGTGACCACGATCAGCGTCAGCGCGACGGCCATCAGGCCATAACGCCAGCGGAGATAAAGCGGCAGCCCGCGCTTGCCCTCGGCCTCGTCCAATGCCCATGCCTCCGTCTCGACCCGCTGATACAAGGCTTGCCAGCGAAAGTCACGCGGCGTGTGTCGCCGCGCTCGTCTCGGGCCTTGTCAAGCCCGCCGCCGCGGGCCATGCTGCTCGGCAAGACGGATGCAAAGCCGAAGCAACGGCGCCGTCAACGCGTCAGGGAGGATCACGATGCGCCAATACGGATGGGCGGCCTTTGCCTGTGCCATGCTTGCGCCGGGCTTCATCACCGCCGCACGCGCCGATGGGCCGCCGATCACCATCGGTGTGCCGACCAGCGTCCAGCTCGAGGTCGGGCGCGATTCGATCGACGCGACCCAGCTTGCGATCGACGAAATCAACGCCAAGGGCGGAGTTTTGGGGCGAAAGCTCCGCATGATCGTCGCCGACGAGACCGAAAATCCGCAAGAAGGTGTCGCCGCCATCAACAAGCTCACCGCCGATGAGCATGTCGATGTCCTGATCGGCGGCTATACCAGCGGCGTGACACTGGCGCAGGAAACGCATATCGCCGATTCGAAAACCATCTATCTTGAAGTCGGCGCCGCCTCCCCCTCGATCACCGATTTCGTGCGCCGCAACTACAAGCGTTACCAATATATCTTTCGCGTGAGCCCGATCAACGCCGCCCATCAGGCGGAAGCGCTGATCGATTTCGGCCTCGGCAAGCTCAAGGGCGAGGCTGGGGTGGAGAAAATCGCGATCGCCGGCGAGAATGCGAAATGGGTGCAAGATCTCGCGCCGATCCTCAAAGCGGGGCTCGAGAAAGGCGGCATGACCGTGACCTCGGTCGATCTCTTCGATGCCGACACTTCGGATTTTTCGCCGCTTTTCACCAAGATCAAGGCGGGCGGCGCGCAATACATCATGGTCGTGCTCTCGCATGCCAATTCCGATGTTTTCGTCAAGCAATGGTATGACGCGAAACTGCCGATCCCGATCGGCGGCATCGACGTCAAATCGCAGGATTCGGATTTCTTCACCCGCATCGGCGGCAAAGCGGTGAGCGAGACCGTCGCCAACAACATCATCCCGGTGCCGATGACGCCGTTGACGATGCCGTTTTGGAACAATTTCGTCGCCCGCTTCAAGCGCCCGCCGGTCTATACCGGCGCCGGCTCCTATGACGCCGTCTATATCTATGCCGAGGCGGTGGCGCGCGCGGGGACAACGGCGCCGGACAAGGTCATCCCAGCACTCGAGAAGACGCATTACGTCGGCACCGAGGGACTTTGCGAATTCGATGCCCAGCACGACATCAAATACGGCCCCGGCTTCATCAGCCTCGCCTTCGCGCAATGGTATCCGGATGGCTCGCGGGTCATCGTCTGGCCGAAGGAGATCGCCAAGGGCGCGATGAATCCGCCGCCCTGGCTTGCCGGCAAGCCGTGAGAGCGTTCGTTTTGAAGACGGCGCTCATCCTTGCTTAACATCCTCGTCTACGGCGCCGTGACCTCCGCCGTCTATGCCATGCTCGCGGTCGGCTTCACGCTGATTTTCGGGGTCGCGCGGGTGCTCAATCTCGCCCATGGCGCGTTTTACGGCCTCGGCGCCTATGCCGCCTACGTGCTCACCGCGCGCCTTGGCTGGCCGCTGCTGCCTGCCGCCCTCGTCGCGGTTCTGTTCGTCGCCGCGTTCGGCGTCGCCGTCGAGCGGGTGCTGATCCGCCCGCTGCGCGGCTCGGCGCTGGCGGTCTTGATGATCACCATCGCCGTCGGCTTGTTGTTCGAGCAGGCGATGTATCTCCTGTTCGGCTCAGAGGCGCGCAATGTCCCGGCCTTCAGCAACGCGACCTGGAGTTATGCCGGGCTCGATGTCAGCGGCCAGCGCCTGCTCACCCTCGGGGCGGGCGCCGCGATCATCGCGTTGCTCTGGCTATTCATCAACGGAACGCGGCTCGGCGCCGCCATTCTCGCCCTCTCGCAGGATCGCGAGGGGGCGCTTTACGTCGGCATTCCCGCCGATCGCATCTATGCCGTGGTGATGGCGATTTCGGCGGCGATCGCGGCTGCCGCCGGCGTGCTCACCGCGCCGTTTCTGACCGTGCAGCCGACGATGGATTTGCTGCCGATGATCAAGGCGTTTTCGATCGTCATCGTCGGCGGCCTCGGCTCGATCCCGGGTAGCATCCTCGCCGCCCTTCTGCTCGGCTACAGCGAGACCATCGTCGCTTATGCTTTTTCGCCGGCTTGGACCGAAATCGTCTCGCTGGTCGCGGTGCTCCTGACCCTGATCCTTCGCCCCGCCGGGCTTTTGGGTAAGAGAGCGGCGTTTTGAACGCGCGGCAAGCAAGCGGGGGGATCGTCGTTCTCGCGGCGCTGGCGGTGCTGCCGCTCTTCATTCGCTCGGACTATCTGCTCGGTATCCTCAGCGTCTGTTTCATCTATGGCATCTGGGCAACGAGCTGGGATTTCATGTCCGGCCTCACCGGGCGGGAAAATTTCGGCCACGCCCTTTTCATCGGCGCCGGCGCCTACACCGCGGCGTTCCTCAACGGCAAGCTGGGGTTCGCGCCCTGGTGGGGGCTGCCGGCGGGGGCGGCGATGGCCGGCGGCCTCAGCCTCGTGATCGGCATCCCGACCTTGCGCTTGCGCGGCCCCTATTTCGCCCTCGCCATGCTCGCCGCCGCGACCATCATGCAGCGCCTGACCCTGATTTTCTGGCAGTATAGCGGCGGCGAAGAAGGGATCCCCGGCCTCGATCCGTTGTTGGAGAGCAAGGCCGCGGTCTATTATCTTTGCCTGGGCGTTTTCGTTGCCATCACGTTCCTGCTGCTTTGGCTTGCGGGCTCACACTGGGGGCTGATTTTGCGCAGCATCCGCGGCGACGAAGCGGCGGCGCAAGCCGCCGGGATCAACGTCACCTTCCACAAAATCGCCGCCCTCGTGGTCAGCGCCTTTTGTGCTGGCATCGGCGGCGTGCTGTACGCGCATTATCAGGAAGCGGTGACGCCGGATGTCTTTTCGGTGGCACTTTCGATCAGCATCATCATTATGGTCTATGTCGGCGGGATCGGCAGCCTCTATGGCCCCGCCGCTGGCGCGGTTTTGCTCGCGCTTTTGCCGGAGTTGCTGCGCGGCCTCGGGCAATACCGGCTTTGGGTCTACAGCCTGGTGTTGATTTTCATTCTCTTCTTCGCCCCCGGCGGGGTTATCGCGCCGCTCTGGCGCCGTGTTACGGGCGCCTCATGAACGCCCTGCTCGAAATCGATGGGCTCAACAAGCGCTTTGCCGGGCTCGTTGCCGTCAATGATGTTTCCTTCACCCTCGCCAGCGGCGAAATCGCCGGTATCCTCGGCCCGAACGGCGCCGGCAAGACGACGCTGTTCAATCTGCTCACCGGGTTCTTGCCGCGTGATTCCGGCCGCGTCCGTTTCGCGGGCGAGGATCTCGCCGGGCATTCGCCGCACCAGATCGTCAATCGTGGCCTCGCGCGCACGTTTCAGCTCTGCCGCCCCTTCGCCGGGATGAGCGTTCTCGAAAACGTCATGGTCGGCTGCCTCGCCCCCCGCGCGCGCCGCCATGAGGCGCCGCTCGCTCGGGCCCGCGCCATTTTGGAGGCGGTCGGGCTCGCCCATCGCGCTCCGGCGCCGGTCGAGGTGCTGCCTTATGGCGATCTCCGCCGCTTAGAGATCGCCCGCGCGTTGGCCACCAAACCGCGCCTCCTGCTCCTCGATGAGCCTTTCGCCGGCCTCGGGACGAGCGAAATCGAGCCGATTTCTGCGCTCATCCGCCGGCTGCACGCCGCCGAAGGGTTGACCATCCTGCTGATCGAACATCGTCTGCGCGAATTCATGCAGTTGGTGAGCCGGGTCATCGCGATGGATTTCGGCCGCGTCATCGCCAGCGGCACTCCGGCCGAGATCGTCCGCCATCCCCGCGTCATCGAAGCCTATCTCGGGCGCGACGAGGCGGCCGACCCTGCCGCCGAGCCCGATGAGGCACCGCATGGCGCTGCTTGAGGTCACCGGCCTCGTCGTGCATTACGGCAAGGCGCTGGCGCTCGACGGGATCGATCTCCATGTCGAGAGCGGCGAGCTGGTCGCCGTGCTCGGCCCCAACGGCGCCGGTAAATCGACGCTCTTGAAGGCGATCTCGCGCGCCGTTGCGGCCACCGCCGGGCGCCTTGCCCTCGAGGGGCGGCCGCTCGACACGCTTGCCGCGCATGAGGTGGTCGCCGCCGGTGTTGGCCATTGTCCAGAGGGGCGGCATCTTTTCCCGGATCTCACGGTGCAGAAAAATCTCCTCCTCGGCGCTTATCTGCGCCGCGACCGGGCGGCGATCGCGGCCGATCTCGCGCGCGTCTTCACGCTGTTCCCGGTGCTCCGCGAACGCCAGCGCCAGCAGGCGGCGACGCTCTCCGGCGGCGAGCAGCAAATGGTCGCAATCGGCCGTGCCCTGATGGGCCGCCCTGCTCTTTTGCTGCTCGACGAGCCTTCGGTTGGCATCGCGCCGCGCCTCAAGGAGACGCTGTTTGGCGCCATTCGCGAGATCAAGGCGGCCGGCACGGCGATTTTGCTGGTTGAACAGGATGCCCGCGTCGCGTTCCGGGTCGCGAGCCGGGTCTATCTCCTCGAACATGGCCGGATCGTGCGTGAGGGGCAGAGCGCCGAACTCGCGCGTGACGATCACGTGCGCCAGATCTATCTCGGGGTTTGAGGTCGCCGCCCGGCGCGCCCAGCGCCTACTCGACCGGGAAGGACTGCCCGCCGGAGACGACTAGCAGTGTCCGGCAGCCGCCGGCGAGCAGGCAATCCTCGCGCGCCGCCGCATGGCTCAGCCGCTGGACGAGAAACACCCCGACCACCAGCAAGAACAGCACCACCGCAAGGCCGGCCAGGCTCGCGGTCTGGCGCGCCGCATCCTCGTCCGCTGTAACCTCCAGCCGATAAACCCGGAACATGCGAGCCACCCCGCCCTTTCCCGCCGATCAGCGTCCGACTACAATAGGATAGCGGCTTTCGCGGAGCTTGCGAACAACTTATCGCGATACGATCAAGGAGAAGACATGACACCAGCTCTGTCGCATCTGATCGCCGCTGAGCCGGCTTTTGCGCCGCTGATCTCGCGCATCGGCCGCCCGACCCTCCGCCCCGAGCGCGGCCGCAGCCCCTATGAGGCCCTGCTCCGCGCGATCACCCATCAACAGCTCCATGCCCGCGCCGCCGAGGCCATTCTCGCGCGTTTTTGCGCGCTCTATCGCGCTCCTTTCCCCGCCCCCGCAGACGTGATCGCGACGCCAGAGGCGCCGCTCCGCGCCTGCGGCCTTTCCGCCAGCAAAATCGCCGCAATCCGCGATCTCTGCGCGCGCACGCTCGATGGCACGGTGCCGAGCCGGCGGGCGGCGGCGCGGCTTTCGGACGCGGCACTGATCGAGCGGCTGGTTTCAATCCGCGGCATCGGGCGCTGGACAGTCGAAATGCTGCTGATTTTCACGCTCGGCCGGCCCGATGTCCTGCCGGTCGATGATTTCGGCATCCGCGAAGGCTGGCGCCTGCTGCTCGGCCTCGATGAGCGGCCAAAGCCGAAAATTCTCGCAGCACGCGGCGCCGCCTTCGCTCCCTATCGCAGCACCGCCTCCTGGTATCTCTGGCGCGCCGCCGACGAGGGCAAGAAGATCAAGCCCGCGCGCTGAGCCGCCGCGGCCCGGGCCAGTAAGACAATCCAGCGTGTCTCGCGATTACCCCCCGAGTTTGTCCAATTCGCGCACCACCGCCTCACCCATCACCTGCGTGCTCACCTTGGCGCAGTTGCGGGCCATGATGTCGGCGGTGCGGAGACCGCTCGCGAGCACGTGGGTGCAAGCACTCTCGATCAGTTTTGCTTCCTCCTCCATCGCGAAGGAATAGCGAAGCATCATCGCGAAGCTCAGCACCTGTGCGAGCGGGTTAGCGATGCCCTTGCCAGCGATGTCGGGGGCGCTGCCATGGATCGGCTCATAGAGCGCATGGCGGCGGCCCTTCGCATCGAGCCCGCCGAGCGTCGCGGACGGCAGCATGCCGAGGCTTCCCGTCAGCATCGAGGCGAGATCGGAGAGCAGATCGCCGAACAGATTGGTGGTGACGATGACATCGAACTGGCGCGGGTTGCGCACGAGCTGCATCGCGCAATTATCGGCATACATATGGGAAAGCTCGACATCGGCGAATTCGCGTTCCTGCAAGGCGCTCACGGTTTCGCGCCAGAGCAGCCCGCTTTCCATGACATTGGCTTTTTCGACGCTGCAGACGCGCCTCTGGCGGGTGCGCGCCAGCTCGAACGCGACGCGAGCCACCCGCTCGATCTCGTGCGTCGCGTAGGTTTCGGTGTTGAAACCGCGTTTTTCGCCGTTGGGAAGGGTCTCGACGCCGCGCGGCTCGCCGAAATAGATGCCGCCGGTGCTCTCGCGCACGATCATCAGGTCGAGCCCGCGCACCACCTCCGCCTTCAAGGTGCTGGCCTCGACCAGCGGGTCGAACACCACTGCCGGGCGCAAATTGGCGAATAGGCCGAGTTCGCGCCGCAGCGTGAGGATGGCGATTTCCGGCCGCATGTCGAAGCCGAGCTTGTCCCATTTCGGCCCGCCGACCGAGCCGAACAACACCGCGTCCACTTCCTTGGCCCGCGCGACGGTTTCCGGCGCGATCGGCGTTCCGCGGGCGTCGATCGCGGCGCCACCGACGAGATCCTCGTGGATTTCGAACGTCACCGCGCGCTTGCGCCGAAGCCAATCAATGACCCGCCGAACCTCATGCATCACCTCAGGGCCGATGCCGTCACCGGGTAGGATCAGCAGGGTTTTATTGGCGGCCATCGAACGTTTCCTTTAAAGGACAAAAAGTTTTTTGGTTCTTTTTTGCAAAAAAGAACCCTCTTTTCCTATTCCCCCCAGCCTAGCCGCGGATTTGTCCCTCGGGAACCCCTGCGGGCACGGGCGGAATCTTGGGCAGCCAGGGTTGCGATGCGGCGCGATCGCGCTCGAACCGGTCGATCGCGCCGACATGGGCCATGGTTTGATCGATATCGTCGAGGCCGTTGATGAGCAGATGTTTGCGGAACGGGTCAATCTCGAAAGCGATCGCCTCGCCGTTCGGGCGCAGCACCACTTGCCGCTCGAGATCGATAGTGAGGCGAGCATTGTCGCCTTGACGCACGTCCTCCATCAACCGGTCGCACACCTCGCGCGGCAGCCGGATCGGCAGGATGCCGTTCTTGAAGCAATTATTGTAGAAAATATCGGCGAAATCGGGCGCGATCACGGCGCGGATGCCGAAATCGAGCAACGCCCACGGCGCGTGCTCGCGCGACGAGCCGCAGCCGAAATTCTCATGCGCGATGAGGATTTGCGCGCGCCGGTAGGGTTCGCGATTGAGCACGAAATCGGGCCGCTCGGCGCCGTGCTCGTCATAGCGCAGTGTATCGAAAAGATGCACACCAAGGCCGCTGCGACGGATGGTTTTCAAAAATCGCGCCGGGATGATCTTGTCGGTATCGACATTGGCGAGCGGCAAGGGAGCGGCGATCGCCGTCAGCGTCGTGAATTTTTCCATCACAGAAACTCCCGCGCATCGGCGAGGCGTCCGGCGATCGCCGCTGCCGCCGCCATCGCCGGGGACATCAGATGGGTGCGCCCGCCGGGGCCCTGGCGGCCCTCGAAATTGCGGTTCGATGTGCTCGCGGCGCGTTGGCCGGGCGTGAGCTTGTCTTCGTTCATCCCGAGACACATCGAGCAGCCCGGCTCGCGCCATTCGAACCCGGCCTCGAGCAGGATACGATCAAGCCCCTCGGCCTCGGCTTGTTTCTTGACGAGTCCCGAGCCGGGCACGACCAGCGCCCGCACACCTTGAGCCACGCGGCGGCCGCGGGCGATGGCGGCGGCGGCGCGGATATCTTCGATGCGGCCATTGGTGCAGCTCCCGATGAACACGACATCGATCGGGATGTCCGCGAGTTTCTGCCCCGGCTGCAGGCCCATGTAAGTGAGCATGCGGGTGATCTCAGCGCGCTTGGCGGGATCGGGCTCGGCGGCGGGGTCGGGGACGGCGCCGGTGATCGGTGCGACACGCTCGGGGCTGGTGCCCCAGGTGACCATCGGCGCGATAGCGGCGGCGTCGAGCCGCACCTCTTTGTCATAAACCGCGCCGGGATCCGAGGCGAGGTTCCGCCAATACCGCACCGCGGCTTCGAAATCGGCGCCGGCAGGAGCGTAGGGGCGGCCCTTGATCCAATCGAAAGTGGTCTCGTCCGAGGCGACCAGGCCAGCGCGCGCACCGGCCTCGATCGCCATGTTGCAAACCGTCATGCGGCCCGCCATATCGAGGGCACGGATGGCGTCCCCAGTGAATTCGATGACGTGGCCGGTGCCGCCAGCGGTGCCGATCTCGCCGATGATCGCGAGGATGATGTCTTTCGCCGTGACGCCTGCGGGCGTCCGCCCCGTGACCTCGATCCGCATGTTCTTCGCCCGCTTTTGCAGCAGGGTCTGGGTCGCGAGCACGTGTTCGACCTCGGAGGTGCCAATCCCGAAAGCGAGCGCCCCCAAAGCGCCATGCGTTGAGGTGTGGCTGTCGCCGCAGACGATGGTCATCCCGGGGAGGCTGATCCCCTGCTCGGGCCCGATGATGTGGACGATCCCCTGGCGCTCGTCGAGCACCGGGAAATAGGGCACGCCGAAGGCGGCGACGTTGCGCTCCAGCGTCTCGACCTGGAGGCGGCTTTCGGGTTCGGCGATGCCGCGGCGGCGATCGGAGGTCGGGATATTATGGTCCGCGACCGCGATCGTCGCCTCCGGCCGGCGCACGGGGCGGCCGGCGGCGCGCAAACCTTCGAAGGCCTGCGGGCTGGTCACCTCGTGGACGAGATGGCGGTCGATATAAAGAAGGCAGGTGCCATCGGGAAGCTGCTCGACCACATGCGCGTCCCAGATTTTGTCGAACAGGGTGCGAGGCCCGGACATGCGATGGCTCCTTGACTTGCCGGATTATTCGGCGGCGTCCCGCTGGGTTGGCGCCGCCTCGGCGCTCTCGATGGTGACGGCGCGGGCTTTTTCTGCGATGCGCGCCGACTTGCCCGAGCGGCCGCGGAGATAATAGAGCTTCGCCCGCCGCACATCGCCGCGCCGCACGACATGGATCTCAGCGATGCTCGGCGCATAGAGCGGGAACACGCGCTCCACCCCCTCGCCATAGCTGATCTTGCGCACGGTGAAATTGCTGTTGAGGCCCTTGTTCGAGCGGGCGATGCACACCCCCTCGAACGCCTGGGTGCGCGAACGCTCCCCCTCCACCACCTTGACGGAAACGCGAAGCGTATCGCCCGGGGCGAATTCCGGCACCGATCGGGCGGCGGTGAGGCGGGCGATCTGCTCGGCCTCGAATTTTTGGATGAGGTTCATGGAAAAATCCTTCTCGATACGGGTTTCTTACGGCGCGTTATCCGCGCTGGCAACGGGGTCCGCGGGCGCGGCGGCGGCGACTTGGCGCTGATATAAAGACCATAGATCGGGGCGGCGGGTCCGTGTCAGCCGCTCGGCCTCGGCGCGGCGCCAGGCGTTGATCGCCGCGTGATCGCCGGACAGCAGCGTCGCCGGCACCGCTCTTCCCTGCCATTCGGCGGGTCGAGTGTAATGGGGATATTCGAGCAGCAGGCCGGAGAAACTCTCCTCCACAGCGCTTTCCGCCGCCCCCATGACGCCAGGGAGCAGCCGCACCACCGCATCGAGGACCACCAGCGCCGCGATCTCGCCGCCGGCGAGCACGTAATCGCCGATGCTGACCTCGCGCAGGTCGCGCGCCTCGATCACCCGCTGATCGATCCCCTCATAGCGACCGGCGAGCAGGATCAGCCCGTCGCCGGCGGCGAAATCGCGCGCCATCGCTTGCGAAAACCGCTCGCCGCGCGGCGAGAGGCAGATCATCGGCCGGCCATCGGCGACAGCGCCAAGCGCGCGATCGACGACATCGGCGCGCAACACCATGCCGGCGCCGCCGCCAAACGGCGTGTCATCGACGCTGCGATGGCGGTCTTCGGCAAAGGCGCGGATATCATGCGCGGCAAGCCGCCAGAGCCCGCGCGTCTCGGCCCGCCCGGCGAGCGAAAACGCGAGCGGCCCGGGAAACATCTCCGGGAACAGGGTGAGGATATCGGCGCGCCAGGTCATGCCCTGGCCTCCTGTGGCGGCGCTTCCTGCTCGAGCGGCGGAATGACGACGACGCGCCCGGCCTCGATGTCAATCTCAGGCACGGCGGCGCGGGTGAAGGGGACGAGGAGCGCCGCCCCCTCGGGGCGCTCGATTTCGAGGCTGGCGCCGGCGCCGTAATCATGCACCGCGCGCACCCGCCCGCGCACCCCTTCCGGCAAGATCGCTTCCAACCCGATGAGATCGGCGAGATAGAACTCATCCGCACCCGGCGGCGGCAAGGCGGCGCGATCGAGATAGAGGCGGCGATGGGTCAGGCGGGCGGCGTGGTCGCGATCGCGGATCTCAACCCAGGCGCCATCTTGCCAGAGCGCAACCGCAGCGATCCCCGGCCCGCGCCAGGCGAGCCGATAGCGGCCCCCGGCTTCGTCGTCCAGCGGGCCGTACTCGGCGAGCGCGGCCGGATCGGCGGTGTAGCTCGCAACCCGCACCAAGCCGCGCACGCCGTGCGGCCTCCCGATCATTCCCATGAGGATGCGCCCTTTCGTCACGAAGCCGCGATCGCGATTACGCCGCGGCTTCGGCCTTGGCGCGTTCCTGCGCCTTCTTCTTCGGCGCCGACTTCACCGGCTGCTCACGCCAGGCCGGCATCGGCGCGATCCCGGCGTGGCCGAGAAACCGCGCGACGCGATCGGTCGCGACCGCACCCTGGCTCAGCCAATGCTGGATGCGGTCGGAGACGAGGCGTACCCGGTCCTCGTGGTCGGCCGGCAGCATCGGGTTGTAGCTCCCAAGCTTTTCCAGAAACCGGCCGTCGCGCGGGCTGCGGCTGTCGGCGAGCACGATGTGGTAATAAGGACGCTTTTTCGCGCCGGCGCGGGCGAGGCGGATTTTGAGGCTCATGTGCGGGATTGCTCCTTTTCGGGAAAATTTAGGATAACTCAGAATGGGCCGCGGCGGCCGGGCAGCAACGCGCTCAGGCCATGCCGCATCAGCCCCTTCTGGCCGAGCTTGTTCATGCGTTTGATCATGCCGGCCATATCGTCATACTGCTTGAGCAGTCGGTTGACCTCCTGCACCGAGGTGCCGGAGCCGGCGGCAACCCGCTTCTTGCGGCTCGCTTTGAGGATATCCGGGTTGCGCCGCTCGGCGCGGGTCATCGAGGAGATGATCGCCGCTTGCCGCTTGAAGACAGATTTGTCGAGCTTCGACTCATCGACCTGGGCGAGAAGTTTCCCCGCCCCCGGCAGCATCCCGAGAATGCCCGAAAGCGAGCCCATGCGCCCGATCTGGCGGAGCTGGGCGGCATAATCCTCGAGATCGAAGCGGCCCTTGGCGATTTTGGCGGCGAGTTTTTCCGCCTCTTCCTGCTCGATGGTCTCGGACGCCCGCTCGACGAGGCCGACCACATCACCCATGCCGAGAATGCGCGAGGCGACACGTTCGGGATGGAATTCTTCCAGCGCGTCGAGCTTTTCGCCGACGCCGATGAGCTTGATCGGCGCCCCGGTGACGGCGCGCATGGAAAGTGCCGCACCGCCGCGGGCATCGCCATCCATGCGGGTGAGCACGATGCCGGTGACGCCGAGCGCCTCGTTGAAGGCGCGCGCGGTATTGACCGCGTCCTGCCCGGTCATGGCATCGACGACGAGGAGGGTCTCGGCTGGGCTGGTCGCGGCGCGGATCGCTTGCACCTCTGCCATCAGCTCGGCATCGATCGAGAGCCGCCCGGCGGTATCGAGGATGACGATGTCAAACCCCTCCCGCCGCCCGGCCGCGAGCGCCCGCTCGGCGATCGCGAGCGGGGTCTCGCCGGCAACGATGGGGAGCGAGGGAACGTTGGCGGCCTCGGCGAGCTGGGCCAACTGCAACTGCGCCGCCGGGCGCTGGGTGTCGAGGCTCGCGAGCAGCACCCGCTTGCGCTCGCGCTTGGCAAGACGAAGCGCAAGCTTGCCCGACGTGGTCGTCTTGCCCGACCCCTGCAGCCCGACCATCAAAATCGGCACCGGCGCCGGGTGGTTGAGATCGAGCGCGCTCGATCCCTCGCCGCCGAGATGCTCGACGAGGACGTCATTGACGATTTTGATGACCTGCTGGCCTGGGGCGACGGCGCGAATGACCTCGGCGCCGATGGCGCGATCGCGCACCCCGGCGATAAAGGTCTTGACCACCGGCAGCGCGACGTCCGCCTCGAGCAGCGCGAGCCGCACCTCGCGGAGCGCCTCGCCGACATCAACCTCGTTCAGCGTGCCACGCTGGCGTAGCCGGTCGAAAACCGCGGTCAGCTTGCCGGAAAGCGTGTCGAACATCACCAATCCTCAACGCAAAACGCGCCGCTGCGCGAACCCTCGCGGAGCGGCGATGCCCCATGCCGGGGCGCGCGGTTCTGCGCCCGGGGCAGGCGGTTTGTCAAGTCGGCCGCCGAGGGCAAGAAAAGCGGTTCTTTTTTTGAAAAAAAGAACCAAAAAACTTTTTGTCCCGTTGGGCAGTGCCTGCGGCACTGCCCGCTTCGAGGAACCGGGAAGGAGGTCTCTCGTCCGTTAAACCGGGTCCCAGGAAAACACTTCGCCGCTACGGTCGAGCGGCATGAAGGCCTCCTTGAGCGCCGGCAGCGCGTGTTCGGCGATCAGTTCCGGTGTCCAGCCCTCGCCACGATGAATGCCACGGAGCGGCCGGGGCGAACTCATCAGGAAGATTTCGTTATGGCGCGTGGCGAAAACCTGGCCGGTGACCTCGCGCGCGGCGTCGGAAGCGAGAAACACCGCCATCGGCGCGTTCTTGTCCGGCGTCATTTGCTTGATTTTCTCGACTCGAGCCTTTTGCTCAGGCGTCTCGGCCGGGATCGAACTCGTCATCCGGCTCCAGGCAAACGGCGCGATGCAGTTCGAGCGCACATTGTAGCGCTTCATGTCGAGCGCGATCGATTTCGAAAGCGCGGTGATGCCGAGCTTGGCGGCGGCGTAATTGGCCTGGCCGAAATTGCCGATCAGGCCGGAGGTGCTGGTCATATGAACATAAGCGCCGCTTTCCTGGGCGCGGAAGGGCTCGGCCGCGGCGCGCGAGAGGAAGAAGCTGCCGTTGAGATGGACATTGATCACCGCGAGCCAATCCTCGGGCGACATTTTGTGAAAGATGACGTCGCGCAGAATGCCGGCATTGTTGACGACGATGTCGATGCGGCCGAAATGATCGAGTGCGGCAGCGACGATCCGCTTGGCCGAGGCCCATTCGGCGACGCTCTCGGTACTGATTGCCGCCTCGCCACCGCGCTGGACGATGATCTGGCGGGTCTGCTCGGCCGGCGTGCCCGATTGCCCCTCGCCGGTGAGCGAAGCGCCGATGTCATTGATCACCACCTTGGCCCCCGCGAGCGCCATCGCCAGCGCGATCTCGCGCCCGATACCCCCCCCCGCGCCGCTCACCACCGCGACTTTTCCTTCCAGCATAGGCTTTCCCGACATGCCATCCTCCCGTTTCTGACGCCCTCGCCGCCGTATCGGGCGAAGATCGCGCCGTTCGATCCACCCCGTCAGGTTTAGACCACACAAACAGCGGCGGCTAGCCTTCTGCCCCCGACACGCTGATGATCGCGGTCGCGCGTCACGCGGCGGCCTGGGGCGCGCACTGGCCGAGCCGCGCGGCAAAAATCCAGCCTCGATCGTCAGCTACCCGCCCTTTGCAGGCAGCTTCTCGGTCTCCCGCCGCGCCGCATCGGCCTTCGATCTCGTCTCCCCGTCATCATCCGCGCCGTCGATCACGACAGAACGGCACTTTTCGCTCTATGCTCCAGATCCCTTTGTCCGTGACCAGCTCAGCAATCGAGGGAACCCATGTCCGAGACACGCCCACCGCTGCCGCCATTTACCGAAGAGACCGCGATCCAGAAGGTGCGCGCCGCCGAAGACGCCTGGAACGGCTGCGATCCGGCGCGCGTCGCGCTCGCCTACACGGCGGATAGCCGCTGGCGCAATCGCTCTGAATTCCTCGTCGGCCGCGCCGCCATCGTCGCATTTCTCACGCGGAAATGGGCGCGCGAGCTCGATTATCGCCTGATCAAGGGGCTCTGGGCCTTCACCGAAAACCGCATCGCCGTCCGCTTCGCCTATGAGTGGCATGACGATAGCGGCCAGTGGTTTCGCTCCTACGGCAACGAAAACTGGCTGTTTGACGCGGCCGGCCGCATGGCCCAACGCCACGCCTCGATCAACGATGTGCCGATCAAGGAGAGCGAGCGGCTGTTTTTCTGGCCGCGCACCGGCCCACGCCCGGCCGATCACCCCGGCCTCGACGATCTCGGGCTCTGATCATCGCCCGGCGACGACGGCGGGCGCGCTTGCGCCGGCCGGCGATATCTTCGATGCTGTCGCCATAGAAAACCGCGAGGAAACGGACATGGCGCAGGTGGAGGGCAAGGTTGCGATCGTCACCGGCGGCGCCTCGGGGATCGGGGCCGCCTGCGCGCGGCTTCTGGCCCGCGAAGGCGCCAAGCTAGTGATCACCGATATCGACGCCGCGGGGGGCGCGGCGCTCGCGCGCGAGATCACCGAGGCTGGCGGCACCGCGCTCTTCCTCGCGCAGGACGTGACCGACGAGGCGCGCTGGCCAGACGTCATCGCAAGCACCGAACGCGCGTATGGCCGGCTCGATATTTTGGTCGCCAATGCCGGGATCGGGCTGCTCGTTCCCGCGATCGAGATGACGCTCGCGGATTGGCGGCGGCAGAACGCGGTCAACCTCGACGGCGTCTTTCTCGCCGTCAAGCATGCCGTGCCGGCGATGCGCCGCGCCGGTGGCGGCTCGATCGTCATCATGTCCTCGGTCGCCGGCATTCGCGGCTCGGCGGGGCTTGCTGGCTATTGCGCGAGCAAAGGCGGCGTCAGGCTGTTTGCCAAGGCGGTTGCGCTGGAGTGCGCGGCCGCGGGAGACGGCATTCGGGTCAATACCGTCCATCCTGGCATCATCGCGACGCCGATCTGGCAAAAAATCCCGACCGGCGCCGAGGGGGCGGCACGCAATGCGCCGATCGACCCGCACGTGCTCGCCCGCGAAGTGCCGCTCGGCATTGCCGGAACGGCGGCGGAGGTCGCGGCCGGTGTCCTGTTCCTCGCCTCCGATGCCTCGCGCTACATGACCGGCGCGGAATTGGTGATCGATGGCGGCATCACCGCCGGCACCGTGCGGCGCTGGCAATCCTAATCCGAGCCAGCGTATCACCCACCCGACGGGAAGAAAGTCTTTTTGCTTCTTTTTCTTCAGAAAAAGAAGTTTTTGTCATGTTTTTTTCCTCTTGCGCCTGCAGGACATTGCATGTCGAACGTTCTCGGTTCCACCCGTGCCGCCGCCGTTTCGCCAAGCCGGGTGTTCTGGGCGACGTGGTTTGGCTGGATGCTCGATGGTTTCGATTCCTCAATCTACGGCTATCTTTTGGTCGCCGCCCTGACCGATCTCCTGCCACGGAGCGGCCTGGCCGCGAGCCGCGCCAATATCGGCGTCTATGGCGGGATTTTGTTCTCGCTCTTCATGCTCGGCTGGGCGTGCTCGATGGTTTGGGGGTGGGCGGCGGATCGCGTCGGGCGGGTGCGCGTGATGTGCTGGACGGTGTTGATCTATTCGTTGTTCACGGCGCTTTGCGGGCTTGCCGATGGGATCGTGATGTTTGCGGTTTTCCGTTTCCTCGCCGGGTTCGGGATCGGCGGCGAATGGGCGGCGGGCACACCGCTTCTGCATGAATCGGTGCCCGAGACCATGCGCGTGCGGCTTGCCGGCTGGCTGCACACCGCGACGCCGACCGGGCTTTTCCTCGCCGCCTTCGTCGTCCTCATCGCGGGCAACAAGCTTGGCTGGCGCGGGATGTTCATGCTTGGCATCCTGCCGGCGCTGCTCACGCTCTATCTCCGCCGCAATATTCCTGAGCCGCGGCGCAAAGCGGCGGCGGCGGCGAAATTCGGCGCTCTGTTCGCGCCCGGGCAGGCGCGCACCACCTGGGCCGCGGCGCTGATGATGGCGTGCATCATCTTCGGCCTCTGGTCTTCGAATTTCTGGGCGCCGACGGTGGTGATCACCCGCCTCGTCGCAAGCGGCGCGAGCCACGCCCATGCCCAGACCATGGGCGCGATTTGTGGCTTGGTGACCAATCTCGGCACGCTCGCCGGCTGTTTTTTCATGCCCTGGATCACCGCTTTCCTTGGCGGGCGGCGGCGAACGGCAGTGGTGTTCTTCCTCGGCGCGATGGCGAGCGTGATCGTGTCCTATTACGGCGCGATCGCGCGGCTCGACGATCTCCGCCTATTCATGCTGTTGCTCCCGGTGCTCGGGTTTTTCACCAATGGCATTTTCGCGCTCTATACGATTTGGCTGCCGGAGATGTTTCCCGGCGCTTTGCGCGGCGCCGGTGCTGGCTTTGCGTTCAGTTTCGGCCGTCTGCTCGGCGCCGCCGGGCCGACCTTGATCGGCTTTCTCACCGTGCTGATCGGCAGCTATCCGATCACCATCGCGGGGCTGTCGCTGATCTACCTCGCTGGCCTTCCCTTCATCGCTCTCGCCCCCGAAACCGCGCACCAATCCTTGCGGGCGTGAGCCGGCGGCGTGTCATGCCGCGCGCATGGTTTCGAGGAACCGCCCCGAATCGTCATGCAGGCGGCCCGAGGCCTGGCTCAGTTCGGTCGCCACGGCGAGCAGTTCGGACGCGGCGGCCGCGACGTTTTGCGTATTTTCGGTGACATCGGTGACGTTTTGCGCCATGTGCGTCGCGCTGGTCATGACCTGGTTCGCGGCGCGGGCGATTTCGCTGGCGGCGGCACCCTGCTGCTCGACCGCAGCGGCGATGCCTGTCGCGATCTCGCTCACCTCCTCGATCGCCTTGGTGATGCCGCCGATCGCGCCAACCGCTTCGCCGGTCGCGGATTGAACCCGCTCGATCTGGGCGGCGATATCGCCAGTCGCCCGTGTCGTCTGCACCGCGAGTGATTTCACCTCGCCGGCGACGACGGCGAAGCCCTTGCCCGCCTCACCGGCGCGCGCCGCCTCGATCGTCGCGTTGAGCGCGAGCAGATTGGTTTGCCCGGCGATGCCAGTGATCATGCTGACGACATCGCCGATGCGCCGCGCGTCTTCGGCGAGGCGGGCGACGATGCCGTCGGTTTGTTGCGCGGTTGTGGTGGCGGCGCGGTTGATGGTGAGCGAGCGCGCCATGCGGCCGCTGATTTCGGCGACGGAGGCGGAAAGTTGTTCGGCCGCGGCGCTGACGGTGCTGATCCCGCTATTGGCTTCGCCGGCGGCGAGCGAGGCTTCCACCGCCTGGCGCTGCGTCCGGCCGGCGGACTCGCTCATGCGCGCCGCGATTTCCTTGAGGGAGTCGGAAAGGGTCGCGACACGCGAAACCAGAGAGGCGACTTTCTCCTCGAAATCGCGAACGAGGGCGCTTTTATGGGTGATGTCGTTGAACACCGCCATGGTGCCGATATGGGCGCCAGCTTCGTTGCGGATCGCGATCGCCCGCAAATCCAGCTCGCGCGCGCCGAAGGTGAGGGAGAGATCCGCCGAGCCGCCGCCAGCGAGCCGGTCAGCGAGGGCCGGGAACAGCATCGGCAGGCGCTGCGCGGTGAGGAGCGGCGCCCCGCCGGCGACCTCGGCGAGCAAGGTCTTGGCGGCGGCATTGGCGTACGTGATAGCGAAATCCTGCGTCGGGTCGCTCCAGATCACGCCATCCGGGACATTATCCACCATGACCATGGCGGATTCGAACCATTCCTTGAAGCGTGCCGCCTTGGCCTGCTGTTTTTGCATCGCGTCACGCCGAACATAGGGCCACCAGGTCACCCCCCCCATCTTCAACCAACCCCTCTGTTGCAACGTGTTTCGTGGAATCACGATACAATATCGGGCAAAGTCTAATCCGAGGTTAATCTGAACTTTTCTCCTGATGATGGTCTGAACGCGACGATGTTCCACGCAAGGCGAGCAGCGCCGTACCGACCGCCGCTTCGGTCGCGCGCGCCACCATCAGGGGCACGCCGAGCGATCGCGCGCGCATGGCGGTCCAAGTGGCGTTACTGGCACCACCGCCGACGGTGCGAAGGCGGATCGGCGCCGGCGCGCCGAGGGCGGCGAGGCGCCGATAGCCCAAAGCCTCGATCCGCGCGATTCCTTCGAGAAGACCATGGAGAAATCGCGCGTCCTCGGCAGGGCGGGGCGTAAGCCGGGGCGCGAGCGCGGGGTCGTTGATCGGGAATCGTTCGCCGGGCGAAAGCAGCGGGTAATAGTCAAGGCCGCTAGCCTCGGCCGGGTCGATCGTCGCCGACAGCGCCGCGATCCGGTCGCCGTCGAAAAACCGCGCGAGCACTGCGCCGCCGCTATTGGAGGCGCCACCGGCGAGCCAGGTCTCGCCGAGGCGATGGCTATAAATCCCATAGTCCGGCGCAAAGACCGGCTGGTGCGACAGCAGCTTGAGGGTGAGGGTCGAACCGAGTGAGGTCACCGCGTCGCCGGGCGCGTTGGCGCCGGTCGCGAGAAAGGCGGCGCAGCCATCGGTGGTGCCAGCGGCAACGATGGCGTGACGCGGCAGACCGAGCGCCAGCCCCTCGCGCCCAACTTCGCCGAGCCGAACCCCCGGCGCCACGACCGCCGGCAGCAGGTCGGGGCGAACGCCGAGCCTCTCGATCCAGCCCGGCCAGGCCCGCGCCAGAACGTCATAGCCGGTTTTGAGGGCGTTGTTTTCGTCGCTCGTCGTGAACTCGCCCCAGAGACGGCCGGCGATCCAATCCGCTTCGTGCACCACCCGGGCCGCGCCCGGCGCCGCTTGCAGGGCGAGCAGCCGCGCGAGCGGCGATGTCGCGCCACGGGCGGCGCTCTCGGCTGGGGCGGCGGCCGCGATGCGCTGCACCAACGCCGGCTCGCCGGGATCGTTATAAAGGCTGAGCGGGGTCACGGGCCGACCCGCGCCATCGATCGCAAGCAGCGTGCCCGACGTGCCATCGACCGCGACGACATCGACCGCGCCGAGATCGCCAAGACCCGACAATGCTTCGCCCACCGCCCGGAACAGGGCCTGCGGGTCGCGGCGCATCGCTGGCTCGATCCGGGCACTCGCGAGCGCTTGCGGCTCGCCATCCCCATCGACGAGCGCCGCCCGCACGCCCGAGGTTCCGAGATCGATGCCGAGTGCTTCGGTCATGCGCGCGGCGCCGGCTGCGCCTTGCGGTATTGTTCTGCCTCCCAATTCATCAGCTCACGCTCCGCCGCGACGCCGAGCGGCGCGAGCGGCTCCTCGGGAGCAAGCCGGGTCGTGACATCGGCGAGGCAGCGGGCGAGCGCGATTGCGCCGGCGCTCGCGTCTCGCCGCAGCAGCACCCCGGCGCCGGGCACGACGAGCATCGCCGGCGGCGGCGACCTCGTGCCCGCAACCTCGGCGGCGCGCCCGCCCGGCGGGATCTCGACGATGCCGGGGCCAAGAAAAATCACATGGTCGGGATAAAGCGAGCCCCGGCGGGCGACCGCGAGGGCGCGCGCGTCGGTCGCGACCGCGTGGGTCAGCGGGTCGGCCGCCGCGACATAGTCGCTGGCGGCGGCCGCGGCAGCGAGGCGATCGAGATCCGCGGGCGGCGCCGGGCGCTGCGCGCGGCGTAGGCGGCTCGCGACCTCGGCGATGCGGGCCCCCGCCGCCGCAGTGTCGGCGCCACCAGCGACGAGGCCATGATTGCCGAGGATCAGCACATCGGTGTCCGGTGCCAGCCGCGCCGCGATCGCGCGCGTCAGTGGCGGGCCGGGACGGATATAGGGGATGAAGGCCCAGTTCAGCCCGGCGAGCCGCGGCGCCAGCGCCGCCTCGGCATCCACCCGCGCCGCCCAGGCGATGGTCTCGACACAATGGACATGCACCACGACGCGATGCGGCAGCGCCGCGTGCAATGTCGCCTCGATCGAGGGGCGCAGACCCGCAGGATTGTCCTCGGCGACGACGAAATCCGTCGCCGTCTCGGCGCGCGGATCGCCGGCGGCGAGGGCGGCGCGGAGGGGCGCGAGACGGACCGGGACCATGATCATGCGGCGCTCGGCCTCGCTGAGCCAGGTGCCAGACGCCTTCACCCACAGCGTGCCATCGCGTTTGAGCGAGGTATTGCCGCCAGCGCCCTGGATCAGCGCGGGATCGCCGCCGATCCGCGCGGAATAGGCGCACAGGGCGCGGAATTCCGGGTCGTCGGTGATCGCCGTCATGCCGCCTGCGCCATCCAGCCGGCGAAAGCATCGATGTCCGCCGGGGTCATGTGCAAATGATGCTTGGTGCGCCGCTCGAGCACATCCTCCACGGTGCGCGCCCATTCATGCTCGACCAGGAATTCCGCCTCACGCTCGAAAAAATTGGCGGCAAACGGGCGCCCGAGATCGTCGAGACGCCGCGCGCCGGCGAGCAGGGTCTCGGCGCGGGTACCGTAGAGGCGCGCGTAGTGATGGGAAAGCCCCTCCGGCAGGAACGGAAACCGAGCCCGCAAGGTCGCGAGATAGGCGGCAAAATCGGCGCCCGGCATATCGCCGCCGGGCAGGGGCGCGCGCCCCGTCCAGGCCGGGCCCATCTTCGGCGCAAACGGCGCGAGGCGATCCAACGCATGTTCGGCGAGTTTGCGATAGGTGGTGATCTTGCCGCCAAATACGGAAAGCAGCGGCGCCGCATCGCCGGTCCGGTCGATATCGAAAACATAATCGCGGGTCACCGCCGAGGGGTTGGCGGCGTTGTCGTCATAGAGCGGGCGGACGCCAGAAAAAGCATGGCGGACGTCGCCCGGCGTGAGTTGGCGGCGCATGTAACGGTTGACCACGCGCAGCAAATAGGCGCGTTCATCGTCATCGATCGCGACCGTCTCTGGCGCACCCTCGCAGGGAATATCGGTGGTGCCGATGAGGCAGAGATCGCGTTCATAGGGGTTGACGAAGATCACCCGCTTGTCATCGTTTTGCAGAAGATAGGCATGCGGGCCGCGCCAGAATTTCGGCACGACAATATGACTGCCTTTGACCAGACGCACCCGCCGGGCACTGTTCGCGCCAGCGACGCCGCGCAGCACCTGTTCGACCCAGGGGCCGGCGGCGTTGACCAGAAGGCGCGCCCGCACCTCTCGCCGGCTGCCATCGGCGGCGCCGAGCGCAAGGTGCCACAGACCCGCTTCCCGCCGCGCCGTGACCGCTTCCCACCGGGTCAGGATTTCCGCCCCACGCGCCGCGGCATCGAGCGCGTTGAGCAGCACGAGGCGGGAATCATCAACCCAGCAATCGGAATATTCGAAGGCGAGGCGATACTCTTCCCGCAGCGCCTCGCCTTCCGGCTGCCGGCGAAGGTCGAGCCGCCGCGTCGCCGGCAGCCGCTTGCGGCCGCCGAGATGGTCATAGAGGAACAGGCCGAGCCGGATCATCCAGGCCGGCCGTTGCCCGGCGCCGTGCGGCAGCACGAAACGCAGCGGCCAGACGATGTGCGGCGCGAGCGCAAGCAGCGTCTCGCGTTCGATCAGCGCCTCGCGCACCAGGCGAAACTCGTAATATTCGAGATAGCGCAGCCCGCCATGGATGAGCTTGCCCGAGCGCGACGACGTCCCCTCGCCGAGATCGCCCTTTTCGCACAGCAGAACGCGCAGCCCGCGCCCGGCGGCATCGCGCGCGATGCCGGCGCCGTTGATCCCGCCGCCGATCACCGCGAGATCGAAGGGTTCGGTCATGCCGGTTCCGTCTGCTCGCGAAGGCCGTAGGTTTCGAATTTCGCTGCGGTTTCGGCGATGTCGGCCTCAGAAAGCAGCACCGGCCCGCCGATCAGGAGGCTGTGGTAATATTGCCTTGCAATGGTTTCGAGTTCGACCGCCCGCCACATCGCCTTCGCCAAGCTCTCGCCGAGTGCGATCATGCCGTGATTGGCGAGCAGACAGGCGAGCCGGCCTTCGAGCGCTATCATGGCATGTTCGGAAAGCGCCTTGGTGCCGAACGTGGCATAGGGGGCGCAACGCACATTGGTGCCGCCGAACGCCGCGATCATGTAATGGCAGGCGGGGATTTCCCGCCGGGTGATGGCGAGCGTCGTGCAAAAGGTTGGATGGCTGTGCACCACCGCGCCGATCTCCGGCCGCGCGCGCAGGATATCGAGATGAAAGCGCCATTCGCTGGAGGGCGCAAGCGGCCCCGACCAGGCGCCATACTCGCCGCCGAGCGGCATGACCGCGATGTCTTCGGGGCGCATCGTTTCATACGGCACGGCGGAGGGCGAAATCAGCATGGTCTCGCCGTGGCGGACACTGATATTGCCGGACGTGCCCTGGTTGATGCCGAGCGCGTTCATCTGCCGACAGGCGGCGACGATGGCGGTGCGAACAGCGTTTTCGGTCATGGCGGAAAAATCCTCTAGCAGGGATTGAGCGGCGGCTCGCCGGCGAGATAGCGGCGAACCTCCTCGGCGATGGCGTCGGCGGCGATCGTGATGGTTTTCACCGAGGCGCCGGCGATGTGCGGCGTCAGGGTGACGTTGGGGAGACGCAGCAAGGGCCAATCCGGCGGGGCGGGTTCGATCGCGAAGGTGTCCAGCATCGCGCCACCGAGCCGGCCCGCGACCAGGGCCTCATAAAGCGCATCGTAATCGACCAGCGGCCCGCGCGCGGTGTTCACCAGAAGGGCGCCGGGCTTCATCGCAGCCAACTGCGCCGCCCCGATGAAGCCGGTGGTCTCGGCGGTGACGCGGGCATGCAGGGTCACGACATCGGACTGGCGGAGGAGATTATCGAGCGAGACCTGTTCGACGCCGTCATGATGATCGGCAGCGGCGAGCTGGACATAAGGATCGGCGACCAGGATGCGGCAACCGAACGGCTTGAGTAAGCGGACGACGCGTCTGCCGATCCGGCCATAGCCGACGACGCCGACGGTCATTTCCGAAAGCTCCCGCCCGGTGCGGTCAGCGCGGTAGAGATCGCCGCGCCAGACCCCATTGCGTAAGGCTTCGTGGCCCTGGCGGATGAGGCGGGTTTCGGCGAGGATGGCGCCGATGGTGAACTCCGCGACGGCGCCGGCATTGCGCCCCGGCGTGTTGACCACCCGCACGCCACGCGCGCGCGCCGCCGCCATATCGATGTTCACCGCCCCACCGCGCGAAACCGCGATCATGCGAAGATCAGGGAGCCGCGCCAGCATGCCGGCGGAAACCGGCGCGAGATGGGTGACCAACATCTCCGCCTGGCCGACGAACGCGATGATCGCCTCGGGGTCGCCTTGATACTCTTTGAGCCCTTCCAGCCCTGGGCTCGCATAGCCATGCTCCATCGGCTCATCGGGCCAGGGGAGCGTGTGACATCTGAGCGTCAGTCCGTCATCCCCGCAAGCGGCGCGGAGGGCCGTTGCGAAAGCGTCAGGGCGCATGAAATGATCGCCGATGATCGCGATCTCACGCATCGGTTTTCCCTTCTCGTATGGTGGCGAGACGCTGCCAGGTCGGCTGGAGCGCGCGGTAGGCGTCGCGATAGAGCGGATAGAGGCGCGCATAGAGCGCGGCGAGGTCGCCATCGGCCGGCTCGATGGGGCCGAGCCGCGGCGTGATCCAGCGTGCCGCACAGGCGTCAAGGCTGGGATAGAGACCAACCGAGAGCGCCGCAATCATCGCCGCCCCGGCCGCCCCCGCTTCGGGCTGCGCGATCACCCGCACCGGGCGGGCGAGGCAGGCGGCGAGGATCGCCCGCATCAGCGGCGATTTCGCGGCCCCGCCGGTGATGCGGATCTCGGGCGGCAGGTCGCCCATCGCCGCGTAACAATCGCGCGCGGCGAAGCCCAAGCCCTCGAACACGGCACGCGCGAGTTCCGCGATCCCGGCGCGCTGGTCAAAGCCGAAGAGGGCGGCGCGCGCCGCCGGGTCGGTGAACGGACCGCGCTCGCCGGCGGTCGAGATGAAGGGGTGAAACAGCATCGCCCCCGGCCGCGCCGCCGCCGCAGCCTGGCCGAGGCGGGCGGGAAGATCGGGGGGCGGCGCCCCGGCGAGGGCAGCGGCCTCGCCCACCAGCCGTGCCAGCCAGTCGATATTGAGGGTCGCCGCCATGTTGCTCTCGGCCTGCATCACCGCGCCGGGCACCGGAAAAACCATGCAATAGCCGGTCATCGCCGGGTTCGGCCGGACGTCTGCGGGCCGCAGCGCGAGGCGAAGATGCATCCCGGTGCTGCCGAGGATCGAAACGCCGGCCTCGCCCGCGCCATAGAGGCCGCCGCCGAGGGCCGCGCAGACGACATCGACATAGCCGAGCACGACCGGCAGACCAGCGGGAAGGCCGATCGCGCGCGCCGCCGCCGGCGCCAGCCGATGCCATTGCCGCGTGCCATCGACGATCGGCGGGAGCAGGCGGCGGCATTCGGTCAGCGCCAGCGCCTCCAGCACCGCCTCGGCATACGCGCGCGTGCGCCAGTCGCCGAACGTGAAGCAGGCTTCCGAAGGGTCGGCGGCGCGCACGCCGGTGAGGTTGAAATAGAGCCAGTCCTTGCAATGAAAGGCGGTCGCGCTGCGGGCCAGAATCTCCGGCTGGTGGCGGGCGAGCCAAAGCAGTTGGGCCGATTGCTGACACGCGTTGAGCCCGCTGCCGGTATGGGCGAACGCCCGGCGCGCGGCCTCGGTTTCGCGCAAGGCGGCGACGAGCGAGGCGGCGCGCGCATCGAGCCACAGCCAGGCCGGCGCGACCGGCGCGCCATCGGCATCGGCGAGCCAGGTGCCATCGCCCTGGCCGGTCACCGCGAGCGCGGCGATCTCGCGGCCGGGCGGCAGGGCGGCGACCAGCTCGGCCAGCACCGCGACGGCATCCCTCCAGCTCCGCGCCATGTCCTGTTCGACACCGCCATCGGCGCGATGGCTGAGGCGGTTGGGCCGGGCGCGGGCGGCGATTTGCTCGCCATCAGCGTCGAACGCCACCGCCTTGACCACCGAGGTGCCGGAATCGAGGGCGAGGAGTAGCCGCGCCCCGCGTGAGCCGCTGGCACGGTCCGTCACGGCGCCGCGAGCCCCTGGACGAGCGCCGCCCCGCTCGCGCGATCGAAGAGATGGACGTCGCGCGGCGCGAAGCCGAAGGCGATGGCCTCGCCCATGCGCGCCGGCACCCGCCGATCGGCGACGGCGACGAGCAGATGGCCGGCAAAGTCGATGACCACGTGCGCCTGATCGCCAAGCCACTGATTGGAGGCGACGGTGCCGCGCAGCGGGCCTTCGCCCAGCCGCAGCCGGTGCGGCCGCACGCCGAGCGCAATATCACCGGCGGGCAGCGTGATCCCCGGCGTTACGATCGTGATCCCGGCCGCGCCGCCGAGGCGGACGCCATCGCCGGCGGGTTCGGCCGCGAGCACATTCATCGGCGGCTCGCCGAGGAAAGTCGCAACAAAGAGATTGGCCGGCCGTTCGCGCAGCGCCTCCGGCGTGCCAAATTGCTGCAATTCGCCGCTTTCCATGACCGCGATCCGGTCGGCCATGGCATTGGCCTCGGTCTGATCATGGGTGACCAGCAATGCGGTATAGCCGCGCTGCTTGATCAGCGCCTTCACCCGCCCGCGCAACACCGCGCGCAGTTGCGGCTCGAGCTGGCCCATCGGCTCATCGAGGAGATGCAGATCGGCATCGCGGGCAAGCGCGCGGGCGAGGCTCGCGCGCTGTTGCTGGCCGCCCGAGAGGCCGCCCGGACGGCGGTCGAGAATATCCTCGATTTCGAGCAGAGCGGCGATGTCGCGCACCATGCGGGCGGCTTCCGCCCGGCTCCGCCGGCGCGCGAGGCCAAAGCCGATATTCTCGGCGACACTGAGCGGCGGATAGAGCGCATAGCCCTCGAACGCCATCGCAACGCCGCGTGCAGCCGGCGGCAGGCGCTCGATCCGCCGGCCGGCGAGAGTGATGCTGCCGTCCGTCACCGTCTCGAAACCAGCGATCATGCGCAAGCAGGAGGTCTTGCCGCAGCCCGAGGAGCCGAGCAAAGCGACGATCTCGCCCTCGGCGACGGCGAGATCGAGCGCCCGCACCGCCTCCACCGCGCTTGCGCCGTAGCCGTAACGCTTGCTGAGGCCGGCAAGCAGCAGGCTCATGCCGCTTTCTCCGCAACCGCCCGGCGGCGCGCGATGCGCTCGCCGGAGCCGGCATCGAACAGCGACGCCATGGCCGCATCGGCGGAAAACACCACGGTTTGGCCCGGCGCCGGCGCCACCCCGCCGGCGACACTCGCGACGACCTCCTCATCCCCGGCGGCCCGGAGCAGCACGACCATGCGTTCATGAAGCGGGGTCACCGCGACCACCTCGGCGGTGGCGCCGGTACCCTCGCGGGCAAGGGTGAGGCTTTCCGGGCGCAGGCCGAGGAGGCACGGCTTTCCCGCCGCCGCCGGCGCGGCATCGAGCGCGAGCCGCAGGCCGGCGATGTCGACGCGCAATCCACCGGCATCGGCTTCCGGCCGGCACGCCAAGAGGTTCATCGGTGGGTCACCAAACAGCCGCGCCACCGCGACATGGCTCGGCTGGTCATAGACCAGCTCCGGCGGCGCGCATTGCGCGATCACGCCGCCGAGCAACACCGCCACCCGGTCGCCAAGCGCCATCGCCTCGCGGTAATCCTGGGTGACATAGATCGTCGCCGCCGCGCGCTGGCGCAAAAGCCGCGGCAATTCCAGCCGCATCTCATAGCGCAGCTTGGCATCGACATTGCGCAGCGGGTCATCGAGCAGCAATCCCCGCGGCTCGCCGACCAAGGCACGGGCGAGCGCGGTGCGCTGCTTCTGGCCGTTGGAGAGGGCCCGCGGCGGATGGCTGAGCACGTGGTCGATGCGCAGAAGCTCGGCGACGGCGCGGACGCGGCGCGCGATCTCGGCCGGCGCAAGCCCGCGCGCGTGAAGCGGGCTCGCAATGTTCTCATAGGCCGTCATATGCGGATAAAGCGCGAAATTCTGGAACGCCATGCCGAGACTGCGCGCCTCCGGGCCGAGACCTGAGACGTCGCGCCCGTCGATCCGGATGATCCCCCTCGCCCCTGGCTCCAATCCGGCAATGGCGCGGAGCAACACGGTTTTGCCGGCGCCGGACGGGCCGAACAGCACCAGCGTTTCGCCGGGCGCGACCGCAAGATCGACCCCGCGCAAGACTTCGTTGCGGCCGAACCGCGCTGCGACCCCGCTGATCGCAAGACCGCTCATCCCTTGACCGCCCCGAGCGAAAGCCCCTCAACCAGCCAGCGCTGGGCATAGAGCGCGAGCGCCAGGGTGGGCAGGATGGAGAGGACGATCGCCGCCGCGATCTGGCCATATTGGATGCCAGAGGCGGTGACGAAGGCGAGCGCGCCGACCGTCACCGGCTGCTTGTCGGCCGACGCGAGGATCAGCGCGAAGACGAAATTGTTCCACGCGAAGATGAAAGCGAGCAAACCCGCCGCCGCGATCCCGGGCCCAGCCAGCGGGATCGCGATGCGGGTGAAAGCCCGCCACCAGGAATGGCCGTCGACGCGATAGGCATATTCGATATCCGGGCTCGCATCCTCGAAATAGCCGCGCACGATCCAGAGAATGAGCGGCAGGCAAATCAGCTGATAAACCCAGATCAGCCCGAGATAGGTGTCGTTGAGGCCGAGATCCTGAAAATAGAGCGCCAGCGGCAGCAGCACCAGAAGCGGCGGCGCGAAGCGGAACGAGAGCATGGTGAAGGCGATATCTTCGCCGAGACGAAAGCGGAAACGCGCAAACGCATAGGCCGCCGGCACGCCGAGCAACAAGGCAAGCAACACCGAGACGCTGGAGAGCAGAACCGAGTTCCAGAGATTATGGAGGAACGTGATGTCGAGCAGCCCGGCAGCGGTTTGCAGATGCCCCGAGATCAGCGCTGCGTAATTGGCGAGGGTTGGATGAAACACGAGGCTCGGCGGCAGATGCAGGATCTCTTCGTTGGTCTGAAACGACATCAACAGGATCCAGACGATCGGGAAGAGGAAAAAGACCAGCACGAGGGTGATCGCGAAGGCGCGCAAGATCCTAGACAGTGCCATGGGTGCGCTCCCGAAGCTTGAGCCATTGCTTGATGAAGACATTGGACAAGGCGTAGGTGACCGCCCAGAGCACGATCATCAGCGCCGCCGAGGTTCCGACATTGGTGTATTGGAAGAAATCGAGATAGGCGCGAATCTGAAACAGCATCAGGGAATCGCCGGGTCCGCCCTGGGTCATCGCGTAAACGATGTCGAATTGCTGGATCGAATCGAGAAGGCGAAACAGCGTCGCGGTAACGATGTAAGGGGCGAGCATCGGCAGCGTGATCCGGAAGAAGACGAAGTAGGACGGCACGCCATCGAGCATCGCCGCTTCGAATGGCTGCTTGGGCAGGCTGCGCAGGCCGGCCAGCAGCAAAACCATCATAAACGGCGTATAGACCCAGATATCGACGAGAACCACGGTGAACATCGCGCTGCCAGGCGCCGAGGCCCAGCGAAAATCATGGGCGCCGGCTTTGGCGACGAGCCAGCTCAGAACCCCGAAATTGGGGTTGGTCATCAGCTTCCACATCAAGGACGCGAGCGCCGGGGCAGTCATCAGCGGCAGCAAAAGTGCTACCGAGACGAAATTGTTAAAGCGCGTGCGCTCACGAAGCAGCAGCGCGATGCCAAGCCCGAGCAGCAATTCGAGGCCGACCGTCGCCACCGCGTAGACCGCCGAGACTCGCACCGTCACCCAGAAATCGGGATCGCTCAGCATATCGAGATATTGGCCGAACCAGACGAACTCGCGCGCACCCGGCATGGCGAGATTGTAGCGCTGCAAGCTGTAATAGGCGGCGGTGAAAAACGGCAAGAGAATGCCGATACAAACCAAAAGTGCGGGCAGGCTCAAGGCATAAGGCAGCACTCGCGGCAGGAGCCGCCGGCGGATTGGCGCGGCAAGGGTGGATCGGGATGCCTCTGACATGACAAAAGCGGGGAAGCGGCGCGCCGCTTCCCCACCCCTTTCGTTAGCCGATGCCGGCTTGATGCAACTGGCGGTTCACGCTTTCGGCGAGCTTGTCGAGACCCTCATCGACGCTCACCTCACGCGCGACCATGCGTTGCAACGATGCCGCCCATTCGGTAGTGAGATTGAAAAATAGCGGCTGCGGCGTGAAATAAATTTTCGCGTCCGGCGCGGTCTTTTCGTATTGATTGAGATAGCCGGGATAGGATTTGGCGATCCGCTCCTTGAAGTCGGCATCGCGCCAGACGCTGTTGCGCACGGGATTGACGACGTCGTTCTTGCGCGCACCGAACAGGAGATGGTCGGTGCCAGAGGCCCATTGGATGAAGGTCCAGCCGGCATCTTTCTGTTTTGAAAAATTCGACATCGCGAGCGACCAAATCCAGACATTGGAGGTCGGCCCCGAGGCGGCGGGATTGGCGGCGAACGGCGCATAAGCGAGATGGCCGCGCTCGCGATTGTCGCCGCCGTTCATGAAATAGCCGAGAATGTCGGCGTCATAGATCATCCCGGAAGCGCCGGCGCCGAGATCGGTGCCGACCTGATACCAGGTATAGGTCGCCCAATTCTTCGGGCCCGAGTCCTGGATCATCTGCACCCAGAGCTTATGGAAAGCCTTCGATTCGGGCGTGTTCATCGCCGCCTTGAGCTTGCCACCCGTCATCGTGAAGTCGCGTTGGCCGTAATTCGTGTAGGCGGAGAGGAAGCCGGGATGGATCGTCGCCCAAGAGCGGCTGCCGCGCACACCGATGCCATAGGGTCCGCCCGCATCCTTGGTGATCTTAGCAGCAGACGCCATCAGCTCTTCCATGTTGCGTGGCGGGCTCAGCTTGAGCTTGTCGAAAATCGTCTGATTGTAAGAGAGGTTATTGAGTTCGAAGCCCCAGGGAATAGCCCATTGATGCGCCCCCGGCCCGCCGAGTTCAGCGCCAGGCTTGCCCGACCACGCGGTCGAGGCGCGCAGATTGGGGAGGATGTCGTCCCAATCATAGGTCGCCGCGGTCTTCGCCGGGTCCTTGAGATACTCATTGAAGTCGACGAGCCAGCCCGCCGGACCATATTGCCAGGTCTGGTAGGCGCCGGTCATGAACACGTCATATTGCGTCGAGCGCGAGGAGAGTGCGGCGGTTACTTTGTCGAAATAGACATCTTCGGGGAAAATGTCGTAAGTCACCTCCATGCCGGTGAGCGTCTTGAAATTGGCGAGATCGGCAATCATTGCATCGGCGTAAGGGTGCTTGTTGAGCAGCAGCCGGAGCTGCGTTCCCTTGTGCTTCTTCCAATCGAAATCCGCCGCGAGCGCGCCGGTCGCGGTCGCATTGAGCAGGCTCTCGGCGGTGCCGAGGGCAACGCCGAGCGCGGCCAAGCGCCGGATCAGGTCACGCCGACCGATCCGGCCGGCGACGAAGGCGCGCGCGAGGTCTTGCGCTTTCTCGTGCATGTGTCACTCCCGTTGGTTTGTTGGCGCGGTCGCGTCGGCTCGAGGAGCTGCCGCGCTGTCAGCTCATCGGTGATCAAGCCGCTCAGCACCTGGCGCGCGAGCACGGCCCGCAACGCCGCGACTTTGCTGGCGCCGCCGGCGACCCCGAGCACCTCCCGCCCCGCCATCGCATCGAGCGGCAAGGCGATCACCCGTTCATGGAGATCAGTATCGATTTCCCGGCCGGTGGCATCGAGATAGCGGCCGAGGACTTCGCCAACCGCCCCGCGCGCTTGCAACACCGCCGCTTCGGCCGCGGAAACGATGCCGGTCTGGGGTAAAAAACTCTGCTCGCCCGCAACATCGCCGATCCCGACGAGATAGAGCGTTGCCTCGCGCGCCATCGCCATGGCTTGCGCGACCCCGCGCTGGCCAAGCAGCACCGCGCGATCGGCGGCGGAATTGGCGAAAAACGGTACCGGCAGAAGATAGGCTTCGGCACCGGCTTTTTCGGCGAGCCGCAAGATCACATCAAAAGGGGTGGCGCTCGTCTGCCGCGGCACGCCGCCGAGCAGCGAAACGAAACGAAGATCAGGACGCGAAAGGCGCGGCAGGTGATCGATGGCGGCGGCGAGGGTGCGGCCGTGGCCAACCCCGATGACGCGATGGTGCCCGGCCTCGAGTTCATTCAGCAAGACCCCGGCCATGGCGATGCCGAGCGCGCGTAGCGGCAGCGCCGCCGGCGCGAGTGTCGGCACGACCCGGCAAAAGCGCAGGCCGAATTCCCGTATCAAATGCCGCTCCTGCTGCATGCAGCCGGCAATCGGCCCTTCGACGAAGACACGCACCGACCCGAGCCGGCTCGCCCGTGCCACCAGCCGATGCGCTTTCGCTGGCGCAACCATGAGGGCGGCGGCGACCTCGGACTGGGTCATGCCACCGGCATAATAGAGCCAGGCGGCGCGCGTCGCGAGCGCGTCTTCCTGATCGGCGTCGGGGCTCTCGGTAGGTGCTGTTGCCATCGGCGTTGAACGTTTCCCGGCATGGCGGCCCGAGCCACGAGACCCCGCCATCGGCAGGCGAGACCGCCATGAAAAATTTTCCTTACGCTGAAAATTTTTTCATTCGGCTCGCCGCCTGTCAAGTCCGTTCGCGCGCCAACGTCGCGCACGCCATGCCGCCATCCCGGCGCGCGAACGCGACCCGCGCGTCGGGAGCGGCGTCAGGGGCCGCCGCGCGGCTATTTGAGAGCGGCGAGGCCAGCCTTGCAGGTGACACCATCCTGCACCGACATCCCGCCCGAGCAACCGATGGCGCCGATCAGCTTGCCGTCGCGGACCAGCGGAAAGCCGCCTTCCACCGCGATCGCGTCGTCGAGCGAGAGCACATAAGGGTGGCCGCCATCGGCGGCGTCCTGGAAAATTTTGGTCGCGCGGCGGTACAAGGCGGCGGTGCGGGCCTTGTGCTCGGAGACCGCGATCGAGGCCTGTTGGGTGTCGTCCATGCGCTCGAAATAGATCAGCTTGCCTTCCGGCCCGACCACCGAGATCGCCATTTTCCAGTGATGGCGCGCGGCCTCGGCCTCCGCCGCCGCGGCAAGCGTCTTGGCTTCGGCAAGGGTGATCGACGTGCCGTAGGGGAGATCGAAGGGCATTTGTTCGGGGACGCCGGCGGGGAGCGGGGCTTGCGCGCGGGCGCCGCCGGCGAGTGTCGCCAAGAGAGCGAGCAGGAAAAGGGCGGTTTTACGGGTGATAGGCGGCATCTTTTTCCCTCCTGATTTTCACGCGCCGGCCCGGATGGGCAGCGCTTGGACCAAAATACTGTGCAGCGATTTTACGGCACCAGCAATCGACGGTCGGCCATCGCGAGGGGACGCGCCGGCCGGCCGCGGTCATTCCGAAAGCGTTGCATCCGACCACAGAGGCTGCTATCACGGGTCTGTGATTGCGGGTTGGTCTGGAGGCAAAGCGGCGTGGACGATTTCGATAAGAGTTTTGGCGAGCGGCGTCGGCCGGCGCGGGCCGCGTTCGCGGCCGCTGCCGGCCTGTGGGGCGCGCCTCCTCCCGAGCGGACGAAATCGGATGGCGCGTCGTCCGATTTCGCGATGCCACCCGATCACGGCACGTCAGTGGATTACGCGGCGCTCGCGGAATTTCGTTTTCTGCTGCATGGTTTCGTCGAATTCAGCGAGGTCGCGGCGCGCGCCGCAGGGCTCACCCCGCGCCAGCATCAGGCGCTTTTGCAGATCAAGGGATTTCCCGAGGGTCAGGCGATGGCCATCGGTGCCCTCGCGGCGCGGCTGCATGTCCGCCACCATAGCGCGGTCGAACTCGTTGATCGGCTGGAGCAGGCGGGATTGATCACGCGCTTCGCCGATCGGGCGGACCGGCGGCGTGTTCTGATCCGGTTGACGGGCAAGGCCGAGGCGCTGCTCGCCGGCCTCGCCCGCATCCATCAGCAGGAATTGCAGCGGCTGGGCCCGTCGCTCTCCGGCCTTTTGGAGAAATTCTCCACCGCGTGAGCCTCTCTCAGCTTGCCGCCGCCGTGACGGCGCGCGTGGCATGAAAGCGGCGATAATCGACATGCACCTCGCCGGCCTCGTGCCAGCTCAAAATATCCTCGAACTGATGGCAGGAGAGGACGTCCGCGCCGTGATAGACATGGCGCGCATGCACCGTCATCGAGGTGGTGGCGTCAAGACCGGTAACGACGGCGAGGATGATGATGTCATCGTCCCGCCAGGCGGCCTCGGTCAAACCAGCGCAGGGGCTTTCCGGGCCGATCGGGTGCATCACCGTCCAACTGAGCGCGAATTGCGGATTGGTGTGACGCTGCAAGGTGAGATCGAACAGCCGGCGGAACCGCGCCCCTTCCCGCGTCGTCACGGTCCGCGCGAGCGTCAGATTGACATGCGCCTCGACGATTTGATTCGCGCGGATATTGGCGATCCGGAACATCAAGGTCGGGACGCCATCGACCGGGTTGATCACCAGGTTGCGGCTGAAGAGGACTCGCGCCGTGGGGAGGGTGAACTTGGCGATGATGAGCCCGGTCGCGAGCGGGACGAACAGAATGCCGAGCAGGGCCTCAAAGGTGACGAGCCAATGAGCATAGAGCGTCGCCGGATGCATCACGCCATAGCCGATCGTCGCCATCGTCTCGACCGAAAAGAAGAAATCATCGAGCACCGATCCCGGCCTGGCCCCGGCGACGCTTCCCGGCTGCAGCGCGTAAAGCAGCGCGAAGATCAGATTGAGCGCGAGATAGAGCGCGATCACGATGCCAAAGAACGCGCCCCACGAGCGAGTGAGCAGGAAATGATAGACATCGCGCCAAGACTCGTGCGGCACGCCGATGCGACGAACGACCGGCCCACCGTTGCGCCCGCGCCGGCGGGCCTGGGTAGGCCTTCCTGCCGCGCTATCGGCCATGCGCCGCGTCATCATCGTGGCCGGCGAGGCCAAGCTCGGCGATCATTTTCTCGCGGATGATGAACTTCTGGATTTTTCCCGTGACCGTCATAGGGAAATCATCGACAAAGCGGATATAGCGGGGAATTTTCTGGTGCGCGATCTGGCCGCGGCAGAATTCGCGGATTTCCTCCTCGGTCGCGCTTTCGCCGTCATTGAGGCGGATCCAGGCGCAGAGTTCCTCGCCGTATTTGGGATCGGGAAGCCCGACCACCTGCGCAGATTGCACTTTCGGATGGCGATAAAGAAATTCCTCGATTTCTCGGGGATAAATGTTTTCGCCGCCGCGGATGACGAGATCCTTGATCCGCCCGACGATGGCGCCATAGCCGTCCGCGTCGATGGTGGCGAGATCGCCGGTATGCATCCAGCCGGCGGCGTCGATCACCTCGGCGGTTTTTTCGGCATCGTTCCAATAGCCGAGCATCACCGAATAGCCGCGCGTGCAGAGTTCGCCCGGGGTGCCGCGCGGCACGATGCGTCCTTCGCCATCGATGATTTTCACCTCGAGATGCGGCTGAATGCGCCCCACCGTCGCCACCCGCTTTTCGACAGGATCATCGGTCGCGCTCTGGAAGCTCACGGGGCTGGTTTCGGTCATGCCATAGGCGATGGTGATCTCGCGCATGTTCATCCGCTCCATCACCCGCCGCATGACCGCGATCGGACAGGGCGAGCCAGCCATGATGCCGGTGCGCAGCGAGGAGAGATCGAAGCGCGCGAAATTGGGATGATCGAGTTCGGCGATGAACATCGTCGGCACGCCATAAAGCGCCGTGCAGCGCTCGGCGGCGACGGTTTCGAGGACCGCCAGCGGATCGAAGCCGGCGCTCGGGTAAACCACTGTTGCAAAATGGGTGAGGCAAGCGAGATTGGCCATCACCATGCCGAAACAATGATAGAGCGGCACCGGCGCGCAGACGAGATCATCGGGGCCGAGATGGATCGCCTCGCCGACGAAAAAGCCATTATTGAGGATATTGTGATGGGTGAGCGTTGCCCCCTTGGGGAATCCGGTGGTGCCGGAGGTGAACTGAATATTGATCGGGTCGTCAAATTGCAGCGAGGGCGCGATCGCGGCCAGCGCCGCTTCCGACTCCGCGGTTGCCGCGCGCGCGATGGCAGCGAAGGGGAGAAAGCCCGAAACCTCGGTCTCGCCGATCAGAATGGCGCGCTTGAGGTGCGGCAGACGCGCGCTCTCAACCCGGCCCTCGGGATCGGTGAGATTTGGCACCAGGCCCCGCAACATCGCCTCGTAATCGGAAGTTTTGAAGGTCCGCGCGAGCACGATCGCGGCGCAGCCAGAGAGGTTGAGGGCGTATTCCAGTTCGCTCACCCGATAGGCGGGATTGAGGGTGACGAGAATGAGGCCGGCGCGCGCCGCGGCATATTGGGTGAGCAGCCACTCGGCATTGTTCGGCGACCAGATGCCGATGCGATCGCCGCGTGAGAGGCCGAGCGCCAGCAAGCCGGCGGCGACACGGCTGACCTCGGCGTCGAGCTCAGCGTAGGTGAGGCGAATATTCTGATGGCGGCTGATCAAGGCGAGCCGCGCTCCCGCGCTTGCCGCCGCGCGGTGAAGAGCGGCACCGATCGTCTCGCCGAGCAGCGGGATTGGACTGACGCCATGGACATAGCTCAGTTTGCTGTCGCTCGGCGTACTAGGCTCGATGTGGTCGATCGGCATGACGTGACCCCTGAACGTGGCTTGTTTTGATCATCATAGGATGTTCATCACAGCGGGGCAAAGCCTCGGCGCAGCCGGCAATGACGCATTTTTAAGAAAATGGCACAAAATGATGCAGACCTCGTGGGATCGCCAGCGCGCCGGGGCATCATTAACGAAACCTATACCGGAAACTGTCATCGTCGGCTATCAAAGCCTATAAAAC
>NZ_JBMFWJ010000024.1:36731-41300 GCF_049965395.1 Acidibrevibacterium sp. | reverse complement strand
GTCTTTTTGCTTCTTTTTCTTCAGAAAAAGAAGGACTTAATTTTATACGCCCGCTAACCGCGCGCGCGCATGATCCGTGCTTTGTCGCGCTGCCAGTCGCGGGCGGCGATAGCGGCGCGTTTGTCGGCTTTTTTGCGCCCCTCGCCGAGGCCGAGCAGCAATTTGGCGCGGCCACGATCGTTGAAATGGATCTGAAGCGGCACCAGGGTCACGCCTTCGCGCGAGACGGCGCCGGCGAGTTCGCGGATTTCCTTGCGCTTGAGCAGAAGCTTGCGCGGCGCGCGCGGCTCAAAGCGTGACAGCACGCCGCCCTGGTATTCCGGGATATAGGCGTTGAAAAGATAGATCTCGCCCTCCCGCTCGCCGGCCCAGGCCTCGCTCAATGTGGCGCGGCCGAGACGGAGCGATTTCACCTCCGCCCCCTTGAGCACGAGGCCGGCCTCGACGGTGCGGCCGATCGCGTAATCGAACCGTGCTTTGCGGTTTTGCGCCGCAACCCCGGTGGTGATCATGCGCGGGCCCTTCTCACCCTTGCCGGCCATCGCCGCGATCCCGCGCCGGTCAGGCGATGAGGCCGAGCCCGGCCATCGCCGCGCGCACCCGCCCGGCGGTCGCATCGGCGATCGGCGCCAGTGGCAGACGGCAGTGCGCCGCAGAAAAGCCGAGCAGGGAGGCGGCGAATTTCACCGGCCCCGGGCTGGTCTCGGCGAAGAGCGCGTCATGCAGCGGCAAAAGCCGGTCCTGGATCGCCATCGCCTCATCGATCCGCCCGTCCGCCCAGGCGCGCTGCATACTCGCGCAGAGTTTCGGCGCGACATTGCCGGTGACGCTGATGCAGCCTTGGCCGCCAGCCGCGAGGAAGGCGAGCGCGGTGTGATCCTCGCCGGAAAGCTGGCAGAAATCCGGGCCGCAGGCGGCGCGGGTGTGCAGCGGGCGGACGAGATTGGCCGTCGCGTCCTTGACGCCGACGATATTCGGATGTTTCGCCAGCCGCGCCATGGTCTCGACACTCATGTCGATGACGCTGCGGGGCGGGATGTTGTAGATGATGATCGGCAGATCGACGGCGTCGGCGATCGCCGTGAAATGAAGATAAAGCCCCTCCTGGGTCGGCTTGTTGTAATAGGGCGTGACCACCAGCGCGCCGTCGGCGCCGACGGATTGGGCGTGGCGCGCAAGCTCGATCGCTTCGGCGGTGCTGTTCGAGCCCGCGCCGGCGATCACCGGCACCCGTCCCTTGGCGACGTCGAGCACGATCTCGACCACCCGCTTGTGTTCGGCATGGCTCAGGGTCGGAGACTCGCCGGTGGTGCCGACCGGAACCAGCCCGTTCGTTCCCTCGGCGATCTGCCATTCGACGAAGCGCGCCAACGCCGCCTCGTCCAGCGTGCCATCGGCGCGCATCGGGGTGATCAGCGCGACCAGCGAGCCGCGGAACATCGAACCCTTGACCATGATGACCTCCCACCCGACCGGCGGCGAAACCCGCCCGATTATCTACGACCGGCGGGGGATACGCCGCAAGGCCGCGCCGCGCTATAGGGGGGTAATGTCACACCGCCGAACCGCTTTGCCGCTGCTGCTGCTCCTGCCGCTCGTATTCGCCCCGCCGGTTTGCGCGCAGAGCCCGGCGAACACCCCGGCCAACGACGTCATCGCCGCGATCCGCGGCAATGACTGGCCACGCGCCGCGGCACTCGCGGCGGCGATCGCCGATCCCATCGCCGCCAAGCTCGTCACCTATTATCGCCTGCTCGCCCCGGGCGCCGCGAGCGCCGGCGAAATCGCCGATTTCATCGCGGCGAACCCGGATTGGCCGCAGCAGGATCTGCTCGCGCGCCGGCAGGACGAGGCTTTGATCGCGCTCGCCGATGATCGCGCGGCGGCGGCGTTTTGCCTCCGCGCCCCGCCGGTGTTGCCCGAAGCCTGGCTCCGTTGCGCCAATGCCGCGGCGGCGATCGGCGATACCGCGGCGGCGGCGCGGGCCGCGGGTCTCGCCTGGAGCGGCGGCATCGATGACCCGGCGGCCGAGGCCATTCTCGTGGCGCGCTGGCCCGCAGCCCTCACCCCCGCCGCCACCTGGGCGCGTTTCACCCGCCTCTTGCCCCGCAACGCCACTGCTGCCGCGCGCGCTTTGCCGGAAATGACGCCGGCGCAGCAGGCGGCGGCGCGGGCGGCGCTCGCACTCCACGCCGATCGGCCGGAGGCGGGCGATCTCCTCGCCGCCCTGCCGGCCGCGACACGGGCTTGGCCGTTGGTCTTTTTCGAGACCGCGCGCTGGTTGCGGCGCGCCGGGCGGCTCGCCGACGCGGCCGCACTCTGGCAAGCGAGCGGCGCCGCCGCGACCGAGGGGGCTGGCGAGCGCGCCGCCCTCTTCCTCGCCGAGCGCGAAAATCTCGCCCGGCAAATCCTCGCCGGCGGTGATCCTGCCCAAGCCTATGCGGTGATCGCGGGCGGGTTGGCCGGCACCGACGAGCTAGCGCCGGTCACGCGCGTCGAGGGCACATTCCTCGCCGGGTTCATTGCCCTGACCGCCCTTCACGATCCGGCCCGCGCGGCGCCGCAGTTCCAGGCGCTCGCCGCGCTATCGCCGGCGGTCATCACGCAAGCCCGCGCCCATTATTGGCTGGCCCGCACGGCGACAGCAGAGGGTGATCGCGCTGGCGCGCAGGCCGAATATCGGCGCGCAACAGACTGGCTGGTGACGTTTTATGGCCAGCGCGCCGCCCTCGCGCTCGGCTGGTCGCCGGTGCGGCTCAGTGCTCGGCTGCGGGCGCTCCGCGATCCAACCTGGAGCCCGCTTGAGGCGCAGGATTTCGCGCACCGCGACCTCGCCCGCGCCGCCAATCTGTTGGTGGCATGGGCGGCATCGAACCGGGCGCGGCCGTTTCTCGTCGATCTCGCAACGCGCGCCCCCGAGCCGCGCTATCGCGCCCTCGCCGCGCAGCTCGGCCTCTCCTTCGGCCTGCCCGATGTCGCGGTCGCGATCGCGCGGCGCGCTGGGCGCGATGGCACGATGTTGCCCGAAGCCGGCTGGCCGCTCGCGGCCGATGTGCCGCCGCGGCCCGTCCCGCCGGCGACGGTGCTCGGCCTGATCCGCCAGGAAAGCAGCTTCGACATCGCCGCCGTGAGCCCGTCGGGCGCGCTCGGGCTAATGCAGCTTATGCCCGGCACCGCGCGGCAGGTCGCCCACACGCTCGGCCTTGCGCTGGTGAGCGGCGATCTCACCCGCGATGCCAGCCTCAATATCCGGCTCGGCTCTGCTTACCTTGCCGCGCTGCTGGGCCGCTTCGACGGCGCCTTGCCGCTGGCGCTCGCCGCCTATAATGGCGGGCCAAGCAATGTTGCCGCCTGGCTTGCCGCCAACGGCGATCCGCGCGGAGACCCCTCCGAGACCGCGATGATCGACTGGATCGAGCGCATCCCCTTCGGCGAGACGCGCAATTACGTCGAACGGGTCGCCGAGAATATCGTCATCTATCAGGCCAAGCGGCGTGAGCCGTTCAGGGATCCGCTCGCACGATGAAAATCGCCTTCGCGCGCGCCATTGCGAGCGGTGGCGGTGTCGGGTTTCTGCCGCGCGCCCCGGGCACGTGGGCGAGCCTGCTTGCGGCTGTGGTGGGGGCGGCGCTGCTGGCGCTGGGGCACCATGCCCTGCTGGCAGCGGAGCTGCTGGCGGCGCTCGGCGGCGTCTTCGCGATCGCCGCGGCCGGCGCCGGGGGCAAGGATCCGGGCTGGGTGGTGATCGACGAGATCGCTGGGCAATGGCTCGCTTTGCTGCCGCTCGACGCGCCTCGGTTTTGGCCGATCCTGCTCGGCTTCGCGCTTTTTCGGCTGTTCGATATCGGCAAGCCGGGGCCGATCGGTTGGCTCGACCGCCGCCATGACACGCTCGGCGTGATGGGCGATGATCTCCTTGCCGGCGGCTTCGCGGCGGCGATTTTGTGGCTGGTGCAAAAAGGGGGAGGCTGGTGATGGTCCCGGATGAGGACGAATATCGTGCCGCGGCGGCTTTGCTCGACCGCCTGCGCGCGCGCGGGCTTACCCTTGCGACCGCGGAAAGCTGCACCGGCGGCCTGGTTGCCGCCCTGATCACCGCCGTTCCCGGCGCGAGCGACGTGTTCGGCTATGGGGTCGTGACCTATGCGAATGATGCGAAAACCGACTTGCTCGGTGTGCCGGCGGCGCTGATCGCAGCGCACGGCGCGGTGAGCGAGGCGGTTGCGCGGGCGATGGCGGCGGGGGCGCTGGCGCGGGCCGCGGCCGGGGTCGCGCTCGCCATCACTGGCATCGCCGGGCCCGGCGGTGGGAGCGCGGAAAAGCCGGTGGGGCTGGTCTGGTTCGGGCTTGCGCGCGCTGGCGAGATGCGGGCGCGATCACGAAAATTCGTCGGCAGCCGCAACGAGATCCGAGCGGCCGCGACGAGGGAAGCAATCATTCAGCTTCAGGATTTTCTCACCTAACCGCGAGCGTCACGCGTGCATGGGCGGGTCGGGGCGTGGGAAACAGCGGCAAGAACCGGGGGGAATGCCTCCCCCCGGTCTTTCGCTGTGGCGTTGCGCCGATGGC